>NZ_JADDUM010000319.1 GCF_015163715.1 Pseudomonas cyclaminis | reverse complement strand
TCATAGCTGACGGTGATTTTGGTGTTGCTGACATCCGCGATCAGCACGTCATCGGTCAAGTGGTTGACCAGCGTGACTTTGGCGCTTTGCAGGGTGTCGTTGTCGACGTGCGATGGTCAGTTTGCCGCGACGTAGCCGCCCGGCTTGCCTTCGATGTAGGTGTCGCCGAACGCGTTGGTCGAACCGTTGCCCAGCACCGGCGCGTCGTTGACCGCAGTGACTACGATGCCGATCTTGCCGCTGGTAACTTCTTCAACGCCGGTGCTCAGCTCTTTGGCCGTGGCCTTCACGGTCAGCTCGAAACTGGCGGTCGAGTCCTTGAACGGGGTAACGGTCAGGGTGCTCAGGTTCCAGGTGCTCACATCGTAGAGCGTGCTCGCGCCGGTCGACGTGATGCTGTGGCCGGTGGTGCCGTCGGTGAGCACGGTGCCTTCCGGCAGGCCGCTGATTTCAACCTTGTGGGATTCCGAGCCGTCGTTGTCGACGAACGTGGCGGTAATCGGCGCGATCTTGATCGCGGTGTCTTCCAGGCCATGGTTGTAGACGGAGCCGGTGTAATAACCTTCGCCGTTCACCACATGGCTGTCGCCGAGCACCATGCCGGCGGCTTCAAGCGCAGCCACACTGGTGTAGGTCTGCAGGCCGCTGTTGCCCAACGATACGGCCGGGCCGTTGTTGGTCGATACGTTGACGTCGTAGTTGCCCGGGCCGTTCTGGTTGTAGTGGTAGATGTCGAGGGTGTAGTAACCCGACTCGGTCGGCGTGTAGGACGACCCGCCAATCCCGCTGCCCTGGCTCCAGGTCTCGGAAGCAACCAGCTTGCCGCCCACGGTGATCGCCAGACTGTCGTCGGCAGTACCGCTGAAGGTGTAGCTCTTGCCGGCTTCCAGGTAGACCAGGCCCGACACTTTGGTCGCGGTGCCTTCGGCCACGTTGCCGTTGCTCACATTGCTGGTCACGCCAGTGGAGGCTGCGCTGTCAGCGGTCTGGGCGTTGATCACATTGATCAGCGTGCTCGACTGGGTAACGCCTTGGCCGTTGGTGCCCAGTTCAGCCGGCAGGTTGCTACCGGTCCAGGTTTGAATGACCAGGCCTGTCGGCACTTGACCAAAGGTCAGGACCGGCACATCCGTCACCGGGTGGATATCCACGGTGATGGTTTTAGTGTCGCTGTAGGAGCTGCCGTCAGTCGCCTGGAAGTTCAGCTCGGTGTAATCGCCTTGCTTGTTACCCACGCCGGTGCCGCCGAAGCTGTTATCGCCCGACTCGTTGTCTGCCGGGGTGTAACGCACGTTGTGGGCATCGAAGTCAGCCTGAGTGAAGGCCTTGCCCGCCGAGGTGTCGGTTTTCAGATCGGCTGTGGTGAGCTTGACCCACTCGCCGTCGACTTTGTATTCGATGGAACCGGCCGGCAGGCTGGTGAACACCACTGCCGGGCTGGTGGAATCTTCGTCCTGGACGCCGAACGTCGCCCAAGTGAGCTCGATCGAGGTGTCTTCGTTGCCCTCGATGCGGCGTCGACGGCGGTCGGGGTGTCATCGACCAGCGTTACGGTCGGCTGGCCTTCGCCGTTGGAGCTGAGGCCACCAGCGTCCGGTGACGGTCAGGTCGATTTCGGCAGC
>NZ_JADDUM010000318.1 GCF_015163715.1 Pseudomonas cyclaminis | reverse complement strand
AGCTGGGCCACAGCGAGAACCGCGACACCAAGCGCGATACCCTCAGTGACGATTTCAGCGTGTTCAACACCTACCGCGACTCGCTGACCTGGCAGAACGACCTGACGCTCAACGACAGCAACAGCCTGATCCTAGGCGGCGACTGGTACGAAGACCGCTTCCACGGCTCCACCACGTTTAGCGAAAACAGCCGCTGGAACCGCGCAGCCTTTGTGCAGCACCGCTTCCACAGCGAATGGTTTTCCACAGAGCTGGGCCTGCGCCGCGACCAGAACCAGCAGTTTGGTGGGCAGAACAGTTGGAGCGGCACCCTGACGGTGCCGATCAACCCCGACAATGACGTGTTGCTGAGCTACAGCGAAGGCTTTCGCGCGCCGACCTTCAACGATCTGTATTACCCCGACACGAAATACAGCAACCCGAACCTGCAGCCCGAGACTTCAAAGAGCTACGAACTGCAATGGCGCAGCCAATTGACCGACAGCACTCGCCTGGAGGCTTCGCTATACCGCACCGACTTGAGCGATGCGATTATCCTGGACAGCACCAGCAAGCCGCAAAACGTGGCGTCGGCGCGTATTGACGGGTTTGAGGCCGCCCTCAAACAGGAACTGTTTGGCTGGCAAGGCAACCTGGGCGTGTCCATCATCGACCCGCGCGACCGTGATACCGGCCACACCCTGGCCCGCCGTGCACGGCGCACGTTGAATTTGGATCTGGATCGGAAATTCGACACACTCGGCCTGGGTGCAAGTTGGCAGGCGATCAGCAGCAGCTATGACGATGAAGACAATGCGCAGCGCCTGGGCGGCTATGGATTGCTCGGCTTGCGCAGCAGTTGGGCGCTGAACCGGGAAGTGGCGCTGTCACTGAAGGTCGATAACGTGCTGGATAAATCCTATGCGCGGGCACGTTACAGCTACAACGATCCGGCGTTTCTGAACAATCAGGATTACCGTGAAGAGGGTCGGGTATGGATGGTTGGTGTGACCTGGACGCCTGAAATCTGATTGGCGCCTTCACTTGCCTCATCGCGGGCAAGCCCCCTCCCACATTTTGACTGCATTCACAGATAGCGGTCTCAGCGGCTCGGAGCAATCACCTGACACAACCGCGCCACCGCCTCCAGCATTTGCCCGCTAGGCCGCTCCAGGCCTTTGTCCGGCACCACGCGCACCCGCGCAGCCATCAATGGCCAGACTTTCCAGGCCTCCAGTTGAGCCTGATCCCCCACCAGGATCAGTTCGGGGTCACGCTGCAACACCGACTCGATACTGACCTGCGGCGCAGGTAGTTTCAGGTCATCGAATACATTGCGCGCTCCGCAGACGTTCAACGCGTCGCTGATGATCTGCCCGCCACCCACGGTATACAGCGGCTGGTCCCACACCTGATAAAACACCCGCACTGGCTCGGCCTGCTGATAACGCTGGCGCAGCCCGGCCAGGCGCTGGCGCAGTCGGGCAGCCAACTGCCGACCGGCCTCGGCGCGGCCCACTTGCTCGGCGATGGCCTGGACTTGGGTGGTGAGCTGTTCAAGGCTATGGGGTTCGGCGATGTACACCGGGATATTCAGGCGTTGCAACTGTTCGCGCTGGGCCGGGCCGACACTGCCGGGCCACAGCAGGATCAGGTCGGGATTGAGGCTGAGCAGGCGCTCCATGTCCAACTGGCCGTAATGCCCCACCGACGGCACCTTCGCCAAGTCGGCCGGCCGTTCGCCGCCATCGAGCACACCAGCCAGCAGATCGGCAGCACCCAGTTCAACCACGATTTCAGACAGGGATGGCGCCAGGCTGACCACTCGCTCGACGGCCAACGCCTGGGCAGTCAGCGCCAGCAGCACAAGCGCCACCCAGCGGTGCGTCATCCGAGTTGACGGGGAATGCGATAGAGGTAAAACAGCACCATCGTCGACAGCGCCAGCAGGAACAGCGGCACCGCTTCCAGGCCGACAAACACCGCCAGCGCGCCGACCCACGACGGGATCGCGGCCACCAGCAAAGCCGTGCGCCGACGGGCCGCGAGGGCGATCCAGGCAGCCGGTTCTTCGGGGGTATCGAGGGCTTTTGATGTGGCGATCAGCGCGTGTTTATAGCCGTGGAAGTAGCGCAGGCTGAGGAACATCGAGGCCACGCCAGCGATGAACAACGGCATCGCCAGCACCGGCACCAAGGCTACCTGACCAAACACCAGGTTGAGTACGAACAACGGAAGCAGCGCCAGGGCCAGGTACTGCCACCAGTTGAAGGACAGTCGCCGTTTTACCTGGCCACGGGTCACGCGCGGTCGACCTCGCCTTGGTGCTCGTTGCCCATCATATGGTCGAGCTTGCTGGCTTTGGTCGCCAGGTAGAGCTTGTTATGGGGGTTGTGCCCGGTGTGCAGCGGCACGCGCTCGGCCACGGTGATGCCCATCTCGGTCAAGGCTTTGACCTTGCGCGGGTTGTTGGTCATCAAGCGCAGGGATTTCACGCCCAGGTGCTCCAGCATCGGCAGACAGATCGCGTAGTCACGCTGATCGGCGGCAAAGCCCAGGCGCTCATTGGCCTCAACGGTATCGGCGCCACCGTCTTGCAGCTCGTAGGCGCGGATCTTGTTCATCAGGCCGATGCCACGGCCTTCCTGGCGCAGATACAGCAGCACGCCACGCCCTTCACGGGCGATGGCGCGCATGGCCGCTTCCAGTTGCGAGCCGCAGTCGCAGCGCTGGCTGAACAGCGCATCGCCGGTCAGGCATTCGGAATGCACACGACCCAGCACCGGCGCGCCATCCGCGATATCGCCGAGGCTGAGCACAACGTGCTCGCGCCCGGTGGCTTCTTCGAGGAAGCCGTTCATGGTGAACGTGGCAAAAGGGGTAGGCAGCTTGGAAGCGGCGACGAAAACGACGGGCACCGTGTGCTCCTGATTTCAGATTTCACAGAGGCGCCATTGTAACAGCAGGTTCCTACAGACGCTTAAGCTGAATGATCGCTGATAAAGATCAATCGGTTTGATTGGCCTTCCTCTCGGATCTATGCAATCAGAACGGATACGGCAGCTTCCAGCGCTGGAAGATCGGCTTCAGCTCGCCGTTTTTCACCAGCAGGGCCATACGCTGGTCGAACACGGTACGTAATGCCCGGCCACGCTCCGTGTCGGCAAAGCCTATGTAGAGCGGGAGGTCGATGAGGTGGGTGAGCCGGAACCTGGCACGATCAGGCGCCTGGTTGAGGACATATTGCGCCTCGGTGAGGGCGTCGATGTAGAAGTCGGCCCGGCCGTGCTGGAGCATCGGCAGAATCCCGTCGCGGCGTTGGATCTGATTGAAACGGCGCACATTGGGCAAGTACGCCTCGTACCGGTAGCCACGGACCCAGGCCAGGCGGTATTCGCCCAGCGTCGCCACGCTCGGAATCGGCGAGGTTGTCAGCCCGAGGGCGTAGATAGGGTCGGAGTCAAAGTTCCAGTGCGGGTACAGCACGCCCTTGACCTCATCGCGGTAGGAGCCGACCCAGCCATCCACCTCACCGCGCTGGGCCAGGCCCACCGAGCGGGTGTAGGGCTCGATACGGGTTTGCAGAGTGATCCCACTCGGCTCAAAGATCTCACGCATCACATCCCAGGCCAGGCCGCTGCCGTCCGCGTTGGTGTAGTCGTCCCAGGCCTCACTGGCGAGCACGACCTTGCCTGGTATCACAGGCCCATCCTGCGCCTGCGCCCAGGCTGGAATCACACACAGCAGTATCAGCAGCCAGCGGCGCACAACCATGGGTACGACCTCCTGCAAAGCCTTGCTTCAGTAATGACGTTATAGAGGGTAGCGCAGCGCGCCGATTCAGAGCGTGTCGCGAAAGTGTTGATAACCCCGGATGGCCGGTGTGATGTCCTGCCCATTCGCGTCAAGCAGCGTCACACCCTGCCCCGCCTGGACACGGCCGATGACGTGCACCGGCCAACCGTCGGCCAGCAACGGCGCCAGCTCGACGGGCGGCAGGGTAAACGCCAGCACGTAATCGTCGCCACCGCTCAAGGCAGCCACCCGCGCCTCGTCATCACCAACAAATGCCAGCAAGGCGCTGGACAGCGGCAGCTGCTGACGCTCGATCAACAGGCTGACAGCCGATGCCTTGGCGATATGCCCGCAATCGGCCAACAGCCCGTCGGAGATATCCATCGCAGCCGTCGCTTTGCCGCGCAGCGCCAGCCCCAAGGCCAACTGCGGCTGGGGTGACCAGTAATGGGCCAACAGTGGGTCCGCAATGGCCGCATCGGCATTGCGCTGGCCCAACACCAGCGGCAAGGCGCCAGCGGCATTGCCCAACTCGCCGCCGACGCACAGCAGGTCACCCGGTTGTGCACCGCTGCGCGTCAACGCCTGGCCCGCCGGCACACGCCCGAACACCGTGAGGGTCAGGCTGAGCGGCCCGCGCGTGGTGTCGCCACCCACCAGGCCCACGCCGCAACTCAGCGCCATGGTGTTCAAGCCCTGGGCATAGCGTCGCAACCAGTCGGCATCGACGGTGGGTGTCGTGAGTGCAAGGGTAAATGCGAGGGGGTTGGCGCCCATGGCGCCAGATCGCTCACCGCCACCGCCAGCGAGCGCTGGCCGAGCAGAAACGGATCGCAGGGGTCGGCAAAGTGCACGCCGGCCACTAAGGTATCGGTGGAGATTGCCAGTTGCTCCCCGGCAGGGAGCGCCAGCAGGGCGCAGTCGTCGCCAATCCCCAAGGCAATGCCGTCGCCACCCTGGGCACAGGGCGCGGCGGCGAAGTACTTGCGGATCAGCTCAAACTCACCCATTCAGGACTCAAGCGCAGGTTAGCGCTTGTGTTCCTTCACTTCGGCTTCACGCAGGCGCGGGGCCAGCTTGTCGAGCACGCCGTTGACGAACTTGTGGCCGTCGGTCGAACCGTAGACTTTCGCCAGCTCGATACCTTCGTTGATCACCACGCGGTACGGCACGTCGACGCGCTTAAGCAGTTCCCAGGTGGACAGGCGCAATACGGCCAGTTCAACCGGGTCCAGCTCTTCGATGGTCAGGTCCAGGCACGGCGACAATGCAGCATCGATCTCGGTCAGGTTGGCCGGGACGCCATGCAGGATGTCGTGGAAGTAGCTCTGGTCGGCAAACGTGAAGTCGTTATCGACGCGAAATTGCGCTTCGATCTCGTTCAGCGAAGTGCCGGCCATATGACGCTGGTACAGCGCCTGGGTCGCGAGCTGACGGGCTTTGCGACGCTTCTCGCTTTTGGATGGCTTGCCGGCATCCGCAGGGCGTGGGTCCTGAGGGTTGAACTGATCGCTCTCGTCAGAAATCACTTGGCCTCCAACTGCGACAGCAGGCTAACCATTTCCAGGGCGGACAGCGCAGCTTCAGCGCCTTTGTTGCCGGCCTTGGTGCCGGAACGCTCGATGGCTTGCTCGATGGAATCAACGGTCAGTACGCCGAAAGCGACTGGCACGCCGAACTCCATGGACACCTGGGCCAGGCCCTTGGTGCATTCGCCGGCCACGTATTCGAAGTGCGGAGTACCGCCACGAATCACAGCGCCCAGGGCGATGATGGCTGCGTATTCACCCTGTTGAGCAACTTTTTGCGCAACCAGTGGAATTTCGAAGGCGCCAGGGGCACGGATAATCGTGATATCGCTTTCGCTCACACCGTGGCGAACCAGGGCATCCACGGCACCGCTTACCAGGCTTTCAACCACGAAGCTGTTGAAGCGGCCAACCACCAGGGCATAGCGGCCTTTGGGGGCGATGAAGGTACCTTCGATGGTCTTCAGGGTCATTCGACAAATCTCTTAAAGAGCCGGGACGCGAAAAGTGCGTCCCTCAGTGATGATTTAACCGCGAACAAGGGGCAAACAGCGCCGGCCTTTATTCGGAGGGCACGTATTCTACAACTTCCAGATCGAATCCGGATATCGCATTAAATTTCATCGGTGCGCTCATCAGGCGCATTTTGCGCACACCGAGGTCCCGCAGGATCTGCGAACCGGCCCCGACAATGCTGTAGGTGGTCGGTGTTTTGGCCTGGGTCTGCTCGGCGGTTTCGCGGATATGGGCCAGCAATACATCGCCGTCCACCGGGTTACCCAGCAGCAGCACCACACCGCTGCCCGCCTCGGACACCGCTGCCATGGCGGCGCGCAGGCTCCAACGGCCCGGTTGCTTGACCATCAACAGGTCGCGCAATGGGTCCATGTTGTGCACGCGCACCAGGGTTGGTTCGTCACCGCTGATGGCGCCCAGGGTCAGGGCCATGTGCACGTCGCCTTCCACCGAATCACGATAGGTCACCAGATTGAATTGGCCCAGTTCGCTGTCCAGCGGCTGCTCGGCAATCCGCTGAACGGTACGTTCGTGGATCATGCGGTAGTGAATCAGGTCGGCAATGGTGCCGATCTTGATGTTGTGCTCGGCGGCAAAGGCTTCGAGTTCGGCGCGACGGGCCATGGTGCCGTCGTCGTTCATCACTTCGCAGATCACGCCGCTCGGCTCGAAACCGGCCATGCGCGCCAGGTCGCAGGCCGCTTCGGTATGGCCGGCACGAGCCAGGGTGCCACCCGGTTGGGCCATCAGCGGGAAGATATGGCCAGGGCTGACGATGTCTTCGGCCTTGGCGTCTTTCGCGGCAGCCGCCTGGACAGTGCGGGCGCGGTCAGCGGCGGAGATGCCGGTGGTGACGCCGGTGGTCGCTTCAATCGACACCGTGAACTTTGTACCAAAACCCGAGCCGTTGCGCGGCGCCATCAACGGCAGCTTGAGCAACTCGCAGCGCTCGCGGCTCATGGGCATGCAGATCAGCCCGCGGGCGTGCTTGGCCATGAAGTTGATGTGCTCGGGCTTGCAGGCCTCGGCGGCCATGATGATGTCGCCTTCGTTCTCGCGGTCTTCGTCATCCATCAGGATGACCATCTTGCCTTGGCGGATGTCTTCAACCAGTTCTTCGATGTTATTGAGCGCCACGCGGCACCCCCTTGGTCAGGATTTCAGGTAGCCGTTAGCGGCCAAAAAACTTTCAGTGATGTTACCTGCAGCAGGCTCTGCGGCCTTGTCACCCAACAACAGGCGCTCCAGATAACGGGCAAGCAAGTCGACTTCCAGATTCACCCGGCGACCAGGCTGGTACGACGCCATGATGGTTTCGCTCAGGGTGTGGGGAATGATGGTCAGTTCGAATTCGGCGCCATTCACGGCGTTCACGGTCAGGCTGGTGCCGTCGACGGTGATCGAGCCTTTGTGGGCAATGTACTTGGCCAGCTCTTTGGGCGCGCGGATGCGGAACTCCACGGCGCGGGCGTTTTCGCTGCGGGCAACCACTTCGCCGACACCGTCGACATGGCCGCTGACCAGGTGACCACCGAGACGGGTGGTGGGCGTCAGGGCTTTTTCCAGGTTGACCGGGCTGCCGGCCTTGAGGTCGTTCATCGCGGTGCAGTCCAGGGTTTCCCGGCTGACGTCGGCGGCAAAGCCATTGCCAGGCAGCTCGATGACGGTCAGACACACGCCGCTGACGGCGATGCTGTCGCCCAGCTTGACGTCGCCCAGGTCGAGCTTGCCGGTTTCAACCAGCAGGCGTACGTCGCCGCCTTTGGGGGTCATTGCACGGATGCTGCCGATGGATTCGATAATGCCGGTGAACATTTCGTTCTCCTGAAAACGAGGGGCTGACGCGCAAGCGCAGGCCGGGAATTATACGCTCGCTGCTGGCACAGGGATGGCAGTGACCCGCCAGTCGTCGCCTACAGCGCGCATTTCAGTGATCTTGAGTTGGGGGGCGTCGGCCAGTTTCTCAAGCGGCCAGTCCAGCAACGGCCGGGCTGCGGAGCCGAGGAACTTGCCGGCGACGAAAATCACGTATTCGTCCACCAGCCCTTGTTGGGCAAACGCACCCGCCAGGCTTGGGCCGGCTTCCACCAGCACCTCGTTGACGCCACGGGCCGCCAGGGCCATCAGTGCCGAACGCAGGTCGACCTGGCCTTCCACACCCGGCACCACCAGGCACTCAGGGCCACGGGGGAACTGGTTTTCCGGGGTGACACACGTGATGACCAATGCCGGACCCGCCTTGAAGAACGGCGCGTTGAGCGGCACCCGCAGGCGACCGTCGATCAACACACGCAGCGGCGGGCGCGACATGGCCAGGGCG
>NZ_JADDUM010000317.1 GCF_015163715.1 Pseudomonas cyclaminis | reverse complement strand
AATGTGGAGGGGGCTTGCCCCCGATAGCAGTGTGTCAGCCAACTGCATGTGCAAGCTCGATCCACCGCCATCGGGGGCAAGCCCCCTCCCACTTTGAATGGCGTACTTCAGAAAACAAAAATGCCCCGGACCTTTCGGTACGGGGCATTTCTTAACTGTTTCGCAACCAGGGTTGCGTTGCAGTTGTTACCACTTAGGCAGCAGCAGGAACGCTCAGAGCCTTGATGTGGCCATTCAGGCGGCTCTTATGGCGAGCGGCCTTGTTCTTGTGGATGATGCCTTTATCGGCCATACGGTCGATAACTGGCACAGCCAGAACGTAAGCTGCTTGAGCTTTTTCAGCGTCTTTGGTGTCGATGGCTTTAACTACATTCTTGATGTAGGTACGAACCATGGAACGCAGGCTGGCGTTGTGGCTGCGACGCTTCTCAGCCTGTTTTGCACGTTTTTTGGCGGAAGGTGTGTTGGCCACCGTCGAGCTCCTCGAAAGACTTTTTAGGAAATAGCAAACAAAATAGGCCGCGAATCATGCCGATGACTTGAAGTGTTGTCAAGGGCGACTGATGCGAACTGCTGAGTGGTCGATCTGAAGAGGCGGGTGATTTATTTCCGGCGCTTGACCTGTAAACTCGCGAGCTTTGGCTCTGTGCTGTTGCAGGCGCGCAGTATCGCATAAGTAGGCGCACAGTTCGCCTGCTCTTTATCTAATAGGCGCAAACTCTTTCAATGAATCTGCTCAAATCGTTGGCCGCCGTCAGCTCTATCACAATGATCTCCCGGGTTTTGGGGTTTGTGCGTGACACCCTGCTGGCACGCATTTTTGGCGCCAGCATGGCCACGGATGCCTTCTTTATTGCCTTTAAATTGCCCAACCTGCTGCGGCGTATCTTCGCCGAGGGGGCATTTTCCCAAGCGTTCGTGCCGATTCTGGCCGAATACAAGACCCAGCAGGGCGAGGAGGCCACCCGCACTTTTATTGCCTACGTCTCAGGCCTGCTGACCTTGGTTTTGATGCTGGTGACTATCCTCGGCATGCTCGCCGCCCCCTGGGTGATCTGGGCCACGGCCCCCGGTTTTGCCAATACGCCGGAAAAATTCGCGCTGACCACGGATCTGCTGCGGGTGACCTTTCCTTATATATTGCTGATTTCCCTGTCATCCCTGGCCGGGGCGATCCTCAATACCTGGAACCGATTCTCGGTTCCGGCGTTTGTGCCAACGCTGCTAAACGTCAGCATGATCATTTTCGCGCTGTTCCTCACCCCGTATTTCGATCCGCCGGTCATGGCGCTCGGCTGGGCTGTATTGGCCGGCGGCCTGGCACAATTGCTCTACCAACTGCCGCACCTGAAAAAGATCGGCATGCTCGTGCTGCCGCGCCTGAACCTCAGGGACACCGGCGTCTGGCGCGTGATGCGCAATATGCTGCCGGCGATCCTCGGCGTATCGGTCAGCCAGATTTCCCTGATTATCAACACGGCCTTTGCCTCGCTGCTGGTATCGGGCTCGGTGTCGTGGATGTATTACGCCGACCGCCTGATGGAGCTGCCGTCCGGCGTGCTCGGCGTGGCCTTGGGCACAATCCTGCTGCCTACCCTGGCGCGCACTTACGCCAGCAAGGACCGGCAGGAGTACTCGCGCATCCTTGATTGGGGCCTGCGCCTGTGTTTCGTCCTGGTCTTGCCGTGTGCCCTGGCGCTGGGCATCCTGGCCGAGCCGCTGACGGTTTCACTGTTCCAATACGGCCAATTCGACGCCCATGACGCCTTGATGACGCAGCACGCGCTGGTTGCCTACTCCGTCGGCCTGCTCGGCATCATCGTGATCAAAGTGCTGGCGCCTGGTTTTTATGCCCAGCAAAACATCCGTACACCAGTGAAAATCGCGATCTTCACGCTGATCGTCACGCAACTGCTCAATCTGGTGTTTATCGGTCCGTTGGCTCACGCCGGCCTGGCCCTGGCGATCAGTGCGGGTGCCTGCATCAATGCGGGCTTGCTGTTTTATCAACTGCGCAAACAGCAGATGTTCCAGCCGCAGCCGGGCTGGGGCATGTTTGCCCTCAAACTGCTGGTGGCGGTGGCAATTATGTCGGCGGTGTTGCTGGGCTTGATGCACTTTATGCCGGTGTGGGACCAAGGCTCTATGTTGGAGCGCTTCATGCGTCTGGGCGTGTTGGTAGTCGCTGGCGTGGTGGTGTACTTCGGGATGTTGCTGCTGCAGGGTTTCCGCCTGCGGGATTTCAATCGCAAGTCGTTGAGCTAGAGAGTTTGCCGCGATAAAAGCGGTGTTTTATCGATTCGATCCATTTGCCCTGCGCTGTTGCCTGTCGTCTGAGGCTGGGTGTGGTTATAATCGACCACTTTATGAGCAAGAAGCGCGTTATGCAGCTGGTTCGAGGTCTCCACAACCTGCGCCCCCAGCATCGGGGCTGCGTCGCCACTATTGGCAACTTTGACGGTGTTCACCGTGGTCACCAGGCTATCCTGGCCCGGCTGCGCGAGCGTGCGGTCGAGTTGGGCGTGCCCAGCTGCGTGGTGATTTTTGAGCCACAGCCGCGGGAGTACTTCACCCCGGAGACGGCGCCGGCCCGCCTGGCCCGCTTGCGGGACAAGCTGCAACTGCTGGCCGAAGAAGGCGTGGACCGCGTTCTCTGCCTGGCTTTCAACCAGCGCTTGCAAAGCCTCAGCGCCGCCGAGTTCGTCGACCGTATCCTGGTGGATGGCCTGGGCGTGCAGCATCTGGAGGTCGGCGACGACTTCCGTTTTGGTTGCGATCGGGTTGGGGATTTCGAATTCCTGCAGCACGCCGGCGTTACCCAGGGCTTTACCGTTGAAGCCGCGCAAACCGTCGAACTGGACGGCCTGCGTGTGAGCAGCACCCAGGTGCGTAATGCCCTGGCGGCTGCCGACTTCGGCCTGGCCGAGCGTCTGCTGGGTCGCCCGTTCCGCATTGCCGGGCGGGTACTGCACGGCCAGAAGCTGGCGCGCCAACTGGGCACGCCAACCGCCAACGTGCAACTCAAGCGTCGTCGTGTGCCGCTTACCGGGGTTTACCTGGTGAGCGTCGACATCGACGGCCAGCCGTGGCCGGGAGTCGCCAACATAGGCGTCAGGCCCACGGTTGCAGGTGATGGCAAGGCCCACCTGGAAGTTCACCTTTTGGATTTTGCCGGTGATTTATACGACCGGCGTTTGACGGTGGTTTTCCACCAGAAGCTGCGTGAAGAGCAGCGTTTCGCCTCCCTTGAGGCGTTGAAAACGGCGATCAATGCGGATGTCGCCGCCGCCCGTGCACTAGCCGCACCTAGCGCCCATCGCTAACCGAAGAGCCTTAAATGACCGACTATAAAGCCACGCTAAACCTTCCGGACACCGCCTTCCCAATGAAGGCCGGCCTGCCACAGCGCGAACCGCAGATCCTGCAGCGCTGGGACAGTATTGGCCTGTACGGAAAGTTGCGCGAGATTGGCAAGGATCGTCCGAAATTCGTCCTGCACGACGGCCCTCCTTACGCCAACGGCACGATTCACATCGGTCATGCACTGAACAAAATTCTCAAGGACATGATCCTGCGTTCGAAAACCCTTTCGGGCTTCGACGCACCTTATGTTCCGGGCTGGGACTGCCACGGCCTGCCAATCGAACACAAGGTCGAAGTGACCTACGGCAAGAACCTGGGCGCCGATAAAACCCGCGAACTGTGCCGTGCCTACGCCGCCGAGCAGATCGAAGGGCAGAAGTCCGAGTTCATCCGCCTGGGTGTGTTGGGCGAGTGGGGCAACCCTTACAAAACCATGAACTTCAAGAACGAGGCCGGTGAAATCCGCGCCTTGGCCGAAATCGTCAAGGGCGGTTTCGTGTTCAAGGGCCTCAAGCCCGTGAACTGGTGCTTTGACTGCGGTTCGGCGTTGGCCGAAGCCGAAGTCGAGTACGAAGACAAAAAGTCCTCGACCATCGACGTGGCGTTCCCGATCGCCGACGACGCCAAGCTGGCCCAGGCATTCGGCCTGGCAAGCCTGAGCAAACCAGCGGCCATCGTGATCTGGACCACCACCCCGTGGACCATCCCGGCCAACCAGGCGCTGAACGTGCACCCGGAGTTCACCTACGCCCTGGTAGATGTGGGCGACCGCCTGCTGGTGCTGGCCGAGGAAATGGTCGAGGCGTGCCTGGCGCGTTACGAGCTGCAAGGTTCGGTCATCGCCACCACCACCGGCTCCGCGCTGGAACTGATCAACTTCCGTCACCCGTTCTATGACCGTCTGTCGCCGGTGTACCTGGCTGACTATGTCGAGCTGGGTTCGGGCACTGGCGTGGTCCACTGCTCGCCTGCCTATGGCGTGGATGACTTTGTGATCTGCAAGAAGTACGGCCTGGTCAACGATGACATCATCAACCCGGTGCAAAGCAACGGCGTGTACGTGCCGTCGCTGGAGTTCTTCGGCGGCCAGTTCATCTTCAAGGCCGACCAGCCGATCATCGACAAGCTGCGTGAAGTCGGTGCATTGATGCAAACCGACACCATCAAGCACAGCTACATGCACTGCTGGCGCCACAAGTCCCCGCTGATCTACCGCGCTACCGCGCAGTGGTTCATCGGTATGGACAAGGAGCCAGCCAGCGGCGAGACCCTGCGCAACCGCGCGATCAAAGCCATCGAAGACACCAAGTTCGTCCCGGCCTGGGGCCAGGCGCGCCTGCACTCGATGATCGCCAACCGTCCGGACTGGTGCATCTCCCGCCAGCGTAACTGGGGCGTGCCGATCCCGTTCTTCCTGAACAAGGAAAGCGGTGAGCTGCACCCACGCACTGTCGAACTGATGGAAATCGTGGCCCAGCGCGTTGAACAGGAAGGCATTGAAGCCTGGTTCAAGCTGGACGCCGCCGAACTGCTGGGCGATGAAGCCCCGCAGTACGACAAGATCAGCGACACCCTCGACGTGTGGTTCGACTCGGGCACCACCCATTGGCACGTATTGCGCGGTTCGCACCCGATGGGCCACGAGACCGGCCCGCGTGCCGACCTGTACCTGGAAGGCTCGGACCAACACCGTGGCTGGTTCCACTCCTCGTTGCTGACCGGCTGCGCCATCGACGATCACGCCCCGTACCGCGAATTGCTGACCCACGGCTTCACCGTCGACGAGACGGGCCGCAAAATGTCCAAGTCGCTGAAAAACGTGATCGAGCCGAAAAAGATCAACGACACCCTGGGCGCCGACATCATGCGTCTGTGGGTTGCGTCGACCGACTACTCGGGCGAAATCGCCGTGTCGGACCAGATCCTGGCCCGCAGCGCCGATGCCTATCGTCGCATCCGTAATACCGCACGCTTCCTGCTGTCGAACCTGACCGGTTTCAACCCGGCCACCGATATCCTGCCGGCCGAGGACATGCTCGCCCTGGACCGTTGGGCCGTGGACCGTACCCTGTTGCTGCAGCGCGAGTTGCAGGAACACTACGGCGAATACCGCTTCTGGAACGTGTACTCGAAGATCCACAACTTCTGCGTGCAGGAGCTGGGTGGTTTCTACCTCGACATCATCAAGGACCGCCAGTACACCACCGCCGCTAACAGCAAAGCACGCCGTTCGGCGCAGACTGCGCTGTACCACATCAGCGAGGCGCTGGTGCGCTGGATCGCGCCGATCCTGGCGTTCACCGCCGACGAACTGTGGGAATACCTGCCGGGCGAGCGTAACGAATCCGTGATGCTCAACACCTGGTACGAAGGCCTGACCGAACTGCCGGCCGACTTCGAACTGGGCCGCGAGTACTGGGAAGGCGTGATGGCCGTCAAAGTTGCGGTGAACAAGGAGCTGGAAGTTCAACGTGCGGCCAAGGCCGTCGGTGGCAACCTGCAAGCTGAAGTCACCCTGTTTGCCGAGGAAGGCCTGACCGCCGACTTGGCCAAGCTGAGCAACGAGCTGCGCTTCGTATTGATCACCTCCACTGCGAGCCTGGCGCCATTCGCTCAAGCCCCGGCTGATGCCGTGGCTACCGAGGTGCCGGGCCTCAAGCTTAAAGTGATGAAGTCCGCCTTTGCCAAGTGCGCCCGTTGCTGGCACTGCCGTGAAGATGTGGGGGTGAACCCTGAGCATCCGGAAATCTGTGGTCGTTGCGTCGACAACATCTCGGGTGAAGGCGAGGTTCGCCACTATGCCTAACACCAGTCGTTTCGGACGCCTGGGCTTGCTCGTGTTGAGTTTGCTGGTCCTGGTCATTGACCAGGTCAGCAAGGCTCATTTCGAGGGCTCCCTGGAAATGTTCCAGCAAATCGTGGTGATCCCCGATTACTTCAGCTGGACCCTGGCCTACAACACCGGCGCCGCGTTCAGCTTCCTCGCTGATGGCGGTGGCTGGCAGCGCTGGCTGTTTGCCGTTATCGCGCTGGTGGTCAGTGCGGTGCTTGTGGTGTGGCTCAAGCGCCTGGGTCGCGATGACACCTGGCTGGCCGTTGCCTTGGCCCTGGTGCTGGGCGGTGCGCTGGGTAACCTGTACGACCGCATTGCCCTGGGCCATGTGATCGACTTCATCCTGGTGCATTGGCAGAACCGTCATTACTTCCCGGCGTTCAATTTCGCCGACAGCGCCATCACCGTCGGTGCAATCATGTTGGCGCTGGATATGTTCAAAAGTAAGAAAACCGGAGAGACCGTCAATGACTGATCAGGTATTGGCTGAGCAACGCATCGGCCAGAACACGGAAGTCACTTTGCATTTTGCATTGCGCCTGGAGAATGGCGACACGGTCGACAGCACGTTCGACAAAGCCCCGGCGACCTTCAAGGTCGGCGACGGCAACCTGCTGCCGGGTTTTGAAGCGGCCCTGTTCGGTTTCAAGGCCGGCGACAAGCGCACCCTGCAGATTCTGCCGGAAAACGCCTTTGGTCAGCCCAACCCGCAAAATGTGCAGATCATCCCGCGTTCGCAGTTCCAGGACATGGACCTGTCGGAAGGCCTGTTGGTGATCTTCAACGACGCGGCGAATACCGAACTGCCTGGCGTGGTGAAAACCTTCGATGACGCGCAGGTGACGATCGACTTCAACCACCCGTTGGCCGGTAAAACCTTGACCTTTGACGTTGAAATCATCGGCGTGAAAGCGATCTGATCAACGACGCAGTTTAAAATGTGGGAGCGGGCTTGCTCGCGAATGCGCTAGTTCAGTTAACGGTTCAGTGACTGCTACACCGCATTCGCGAGCAA
>NZ_JADDUM010000316.1 GCF_015163715.1 Pseudomonas cyclaminis | reverse complement strand
ATTTTTAACCCAGTACATCCGACACAACACCGGTCGGCCCTAAGGCCGCCGCGCTCTTGCTTTTGATCGGGAATCGCCCCGTCAACCACGATGGCCGGGATTCCGGTCTTCCAAAAGTGAGCCGCCGTTACCTAACCAACGGATATGTACTCAATACCCACCAAAAAAACGGGGCAATCAAAGATCACCCCAAAAGTCCAACGAGAGGCCCTTCAAACCCACCTACAACGAAATCTGCTTGCGCTCCTCATCCGTCAACCGCGCCCGCGCCTGTTCACTCAACGGCCCCGCACCCAACACCTGCACCGGGCTGTTCGGGTTATACCCCGACGTTTTCTGCCCGTCTTCAGGCCCCCGCTGCACAGGCTCCGAACCAAAACTCAACACCTCCACCGTCACAATCGAAGCCCTGCCCTGCTTCGCCGCCGCCTGCTGACTGCGCGCCGCGTCTTCTGCCGCCTGGGACGCCGCCGCCCCCGCGGCGCTGGCCGAGCTCATGGCCCCAGTGTTGACGGAGGCCGTAACGGGCACCCCGGACGACTTGCCCTGGGTCTGGATATTCGCCGCGTTAACCACCCGCAAGGCCGCGATGTTGACGTTACCCGACACCCGAATCCCCGCCTCGCCCGCATCGATGGTGCCCAACGGCGCGATCAGGTCGATGTCCCCTGCCGGCACTTCCGGGATGGGGTTCAGCGTGGCGATCCCCGCGCCGGTACTCGGCACCGACGGCGACAGGCCCACGTTGCCCCAGTTGTCATAGACGCGCTTGGGTGGCGTATACACCACGGTGGTCTTGGAGCCACGACCGGCGTTGATGTCACCCTCGGCGGTCCAGCCCATGATCGAGCCACCAAAGGTGGTCATGATGCGGCTCTGCCCCAGCAGGATGCTGCCCATGGAATACAGCTGAATGTCACCGGCACCCTGGGTGATCACACCCGCCGTGGCCGGTGGCGCCGCGCTTCGATGCCGAAGGTCTGGCCGCCGCCGGGGGTGAGCATCTGGATCGAGCCGCCGGCATTGGTGTGCACGCCGGAGCCGTTGAACAGGGTGATGTCGCCCTGGTAAGTGATCGGGTTGCCGGCCACGTCCTTGGCCGGGAACAACGCCGCAATCGCCGCACGACCGCGCAGGTAACTGCCCTCGCGCACGCCGCCGTCCTGGTTGTACTCGCGGCCGGCAGCCTTGAGTTCAGCGAAATACACATCACGGGCGAACACCCGTTGTTGCTCGGCGGGCAATGCGGCGTAGTAAGCGCGGGCCTGCGCGCTGTCGCCGGCAAAACCGAAGCGCTCGGCCAGCCAGGTGGCCAGTTCGTCCTCGTAGGTCTTGGCCACCTTGCCGCCCAGCAAGGACTCGCCCGTTTGTGCCTGGTTGAGCGGGTTCAGGTAGGTTTCGATGAACCGCTGGTAATCCGGCCCGCTGGCGCCGACACCCGCCTGCATGACGATGCTCGCGCCAGGGCGGTTGTCACCCGGCAACACCGCACCGAGGCTGGTCACGCTGTGCTCGCCGCCCGTGCCTGTCAGCAGGATGTTGCGCCCGGCCGACACTTCCAGCAGGCCAGGGCCGGCCACTTGGAAGTTGCTGTAGAGAATGTCGCGACCCGCAGACACGATGGAGATGTCGTTGGTGTTTTGGTGAATGAACAGATTGTCGCTTGGCGCCGCCACAGCAAAACCATCGGTGCCAAAGGTACGGCCACTGCTGACGATATCCCGCCCGGCCATCATCCGTACCGCGCCATTTCCTTCATACCAGGTCTCACCTTCATGCACTGCCCCGGCGCTCTTCTGGAAGGTGATGATCCGACCGCTGCTTACCCCGATCAGGTCGCCGTCCATCGCATAAAACCGTGCGGGTTCAGCACTGCCTGAGGATGAAGCCGCCGTGGTGCCGGCCCCGAATGCGAACAACGCCAGGTTGCTTGCGTTACCCGTGATCGACAGGTTACTGGCGACCACCGCGTTGCCAACCCGGCCTTGATAGGCAGGATTCCACGGCGTCGCCATCGCGCTGTTCGCCGTGCCGGACTGGCTGACGGGCATGCCGCCGGCGTAGATCGAGTCCTGGGCGAGG
Organism: Pseudomonas cyclaminis; assembly: GCF_015163715.1. Lineage (GTDB taxonomy): Bacteria > Pseudomonadota > Gammaproteobacteria > Pseudomonadales > Pseudomonadaceae > Aquipseudomonas > Aquipseudomonas cyclaminis. The sequence continues at coordinate 12,477 of NZ_JADDUM010000316.1, read as the reverse complement.
AACTGCAACTGACCGTTCTCGCCAGGCGCCAGCAGCAAGGGGTAGCTGTAGGTGTTGTCACCGTTGGTCTGCGCCTGTGCGGCTTTACCGTAATACAGGCTGCCGCCCGCTGCGGTCGCCCTGAGAATGGACGGGTAGACCACCGCCAGGTCGGCCGTCGCCTCGGAGCGGCTGAACGGTGTCAGGTTGCCGCCCAGTGAAAACAGATCAATCGCCGTGTCTTTGGTCCACAGCGTAAACCAGCTTGAACCGCTGCCGGGTTTCTCGGCTTGCACAAAGGGTGATACGTGCGAGAGCTGTACCCGGCCCGGATCTTCGACGTTCTGCACCACCAGGTCACCCAGGGTTTGCAGGTTAAAGGTGGCGTCACCGGGCACCAGGGTCATGCCGCCACGGGCAACGCTTCGCGTGGCCACCTGGGGGTCGAACGCACGGGTTTCGCCAGGGCTTTGGGTGGGGGCGATGCTGCCATACAGCAAGTCGACGCTGCCCACGCTGGTACTGCGCAACTGCACATCGCCGCGCAGGTTGACCAGCACACCATCACGATGATCCGCCGTCGCGGCCACGCTGGCCGGGTTCAGTGCGCCACCGATGCGTACGCGCAAATCGCCGCCGCCGGTCAACTGCTGGCTGCCATCGCTGGCAATCCGGCCCGTGCTGCCGACAGCCAGGACCAGGCCCTGGCTATGGGGGTTGGCCCCGGTGCCATTGAGGTCGTAACCCAAGGTATCCAGCACCCCGGCGTTGCCGCCGACGTTCACGTCCAGATTGCCGCCGCCGAGGGCGCCGAAGCCAGTGAAACCGAGCATTTTGTCTGCCGCGGTGGTCGCGGTGTAACTGCCAAAATTGATCCACCACGCGGTAGGTTGAGCTTGCCCGCCCGTGGCGACATCACCACTGCCCTGGCGCCACAGCCAGTTGCCGACCGCCGCCGAGTCCACCCCGGCATCCTGAGGGTTGGGGCGCGTCCGGCTGGCCGTGGTGCTGGTGATATTGCCGGTCAGGTCACCGCCGACATTCAGGGTCACATTGCCCCCCGCTTCCGGGTACCAGGCCCGGTAGCGACTGGTGGGTGAGCCGTTGACGAACTGTTCGAAGTAGCTGCCTGGATCGTTCAGTACGGTGCCGGACGGCTGCGCCTTGGGCAGGTTGTAAGGATCGCCGGCGAACGTGCCAGTCGATGACGTGCCCGCGGTGTACACGCCGTACAGCGAATCCATGCTCAAGCTGCCCGCGCTCAACAGTTCCAGGTCGCCGCTGCCGGTGCGGATCACACTGAAGCGTGTACTCGAAGGCGTCGCCCCGTATTCGGTCTTGCTCTGGGCCGCACAATACTCGGGAGCAATGGCGCACACCTCTTCCACCGTCGGCAATTGCAGGCTGGCGAGGAACTCATTGGTGATCACCGCCCCCACGGGAATAATCACGCCGGACTGGTTCAACAGGTCATCGGCCGCTTGCTGCGTCCACACGTAGGTGACTTTGATCGCGCAATACTCCGGCGCGCCGGCACAGAAATCTTCAATCGACCCCAGGCTCAAGTCATTGAGCAATTGCTGGTCGATAGGGTCGCCCTCTTTGATGTCCAGCCCGGCCTCGCTCAGCACCGCCACCGCTGCGGCGGTCCAGGTCTGGACGCCCTTGCTCGGCAATTCCTTGGCATACATGCCGTAGTGATTGTCCGCCAGGTGAATATCACCGCTGCGCGGATGGGCTTGCAGCAAACGGCTGTCCGCCGCCTCGGTGTCGGCACCGGCCACCAGGCGCAACGACCACGACTGGGTGCCTTCGGCCAGCATCGGCGAGATGGCCCACACCTGGCCGGCGTCGCCGGATACGCCGACCCGCAACTGCACCGAGTCCGCCCCGTTGGGCAACTTCACATCGGTGCCGGCGGGGATCAGCGCGCCCTTCGGCAGGGCCTTGCTGCCACTCAGCTGCACACTGTTGTTGGCCAGGCTCGCACCGTGCACCGTCGGCAGCGGCACACCTTTGGGCCAGATCATGTCTTGCAGGCGGGTGCCTTGGGTCAACAGTGTCCCGGCGCCCAGTTGGGTGCCCGCCACCAGGGTCTGCGCCTCACCGAGCAACGTACCGGCGGCGAACAACAGGTTGCCCCCGGCATCGCGCACATCAGCCGCCAATACACTGCCCGCCGGCAGCACCACGTCCTGGCCCAATGTCGCGGCCACCGGCAAACGGGTGCCGGCGCGACCGTCAGGCCCTTGATCGGCAGGTCGTAGTTCAGCGTACTGCCTGCCGGGAAGGCCGTGCCGTCCGCCAGGGTCACGCCGTTGCCCGGCACCACGATGGTACCGCCGCTGAAGTCCACACCGGGCAGCAGCACCCAACCCTTGTCGTCCTCGGACAGCGGCGGTTTGGCGAAACCATCGTTGATGCTGCCGTAGATATTCAGGTCGCCGCCGGCGCGCAGGGTCAGGCTGCCGGACTCACCGGAGCCGTAGACCGTGTTGTCCTTCTGGCTAGTGGGATTGAGGCTGGCGTAGCGATAACCGGACAAGTCCAGGTCGCCCTGCACCACCAGGTCGCCGTCAGGGGTCTTGCTGACGATTTCCACACCGGGGCGCAGGTGGAAGGCGTCGGCGTAGGTGGCGTTGTTCAAGCCAGCGAGTTTGTTTTGCGTCAGGTGTGTGTTGAGCAAGGCAGCATCGATGAAATCAACGGCCAGTTGGTGCTTCTTATCCAGATAATCCTGGGTGATCTCCTGATACGGCCTGCCACTGGCGGTCGGATCGTTTTTCTGCGGTGCATCGTCGTAGGTCGCCATGCCGTTGAGGGTGATCGAGCGCGCGCCCTGAATGGTCAGGCGTCCGCTGGCGTCGATTGCCACGTCATTGCCGCCCAACCGGGGTGCGTTCAGTTCCAAAGTACCGCGATTACGTCCGTCATTGCCGACAGCCGCGCCGGTACCGTGGCGCAGGTCGATGCGCACGCCATCGGCGAGGGTCAGTTGGCCGCTGCCGGAGCCCAGCACCACCATGGCGCGGTTCGGCGAGTCGATGATCTTGCCGTAGCTGTCCACCCGCAGCTTGCTGCCGTGGGCGTCGAGCACTGCGGTGCTGTCCAGGGTCAGGCCGTTTTTGCCGGCCAGGTTGATGCTGCCCACGCGTTCACCGCTGGCGTCCACCAGGCCGGTCACGCGCAGGCTGCCGTTGTCCACGGACACGCTGACAGTGCCGGCCTTGAGCCCGTTGCCGATGGTCAGGTCGCCCTGCTTGAGCTGGAAGCTGCGCGCGCCGAACACCTCGCCCTGGTTCAGGCGTTGATTGAGGTCGGCAAACTGCTGGTCCAGGGCGCCGCTGCTGCCCAGGCGCTGCGCCTGGATCTCCACGGTACCGGCCGTCTGCGGCAACGCGGTGCCACCGGCGTTGTAATAACCACTGCTGCTGCCGAGGATCTTGCCTTGCAAATCGACGATGCCGCCTGCCGCATCCGTCGCCACTGCCCGCAACTTGCCGGCCTGGTTGTGCTTGGCGGACAGGTCGATGGTCGAGCCCGCCGCCTGCAGGATATTGCCGCTGCGGCTGTCGAGCAGGACGTCGCCGCCCCAACCGTATTGGGTCACATCGTTGAAGGTGATCCCACGACCGGCCACATCGATCAGCGCGTCATCGGTCAACAGCACATCGCCCCGCGCACTGAGGCTGACTTTGCCGCTGGGCAACACCACCGCACTGGCCACACGAATGCTGTCGCCTTGCAGGGACAGCGTCGCGCCCTGGCCGCTGGCGCTGCCACGGGGGCCTGCCGAAGCGCCGATATCGATCGCACCGCCGGCCTTGATCGTGTTCACCGAACCGGCCTCACCGGTCATCAGCGGGGTGCGGATGGTCAGGTTGCCGCCGCTGTACTGGAAGCCGCTGACCGGGTCATAGGCGCCCTGGCGCTGGTACACCGACAGGCTGCCCTTGTGGTTGGCGGTGATGCGCTCGCTGGCATTGAGGTTGACGTTGGCAAAGCCCAGGGCCAGGCGATCGAAGCTTTTCACGTTGCTCGGTTGACCAAAGTCGCCGTAGCCAAACTCGATGCGTTCGGCATTGATATCCAGGCGTCCACTGCCGGTGCCTGCGCCGCCCGTCACCACCGCGCCGGGTGCGTTGGTCGCGCCCAGCCAGATCAGGTTGGCGGTGTGAATGGTCGCCACATCGCTGGCACCACCGGCGCCGTACATGGCCGGGGTGGACAGCATCAGGTTGCTCAGCAGCGACTTGCCGGTTAGCGGGTCATAGGTGTCGAGGCTGGTGCTGCCATAGAAGTTAAAACCGTCACGCGCCGACAACTGCAGGGTCTCCAGGGCCGGTGCGCCTAGTTGCGTATCGCCGCGCAGCAGGCGGTCGAGCAGCGCCTGGTTAAGAGTCAGGCCGGCTGGCAAGCGGTTGGCGGCGGCTGCGGCGGCGAGGGCTTCGACGCTGCCCAGGTTGATGGTGCTCACGCCCAGGTTGAGGTGACGGGTGCCATAGCGCACCTGGTCGCCGAGTTGGAAGCTGCTGTCGGTCAGGGCCACGATGCTGCCATCGGAATACAACCCGGTCTGGCCCGAGCATGCGCTACTGCCACAGGCGCCCACGTTGATACCACCGCTGATCACGCCAGCGGGCTGGACGGCACCGACCACGTTGAGCAACCCGTTGGACACCGCGAGCATATTGGCAACCTGGTAGATAAAACCATCGCGGGCATCGTAGCTGGCGGCGCCCTGCCCCAGGGTATTGATCGAGGCGCCCTGCTCGACCACGATGGCGCCGGTGTTGCTCACCAGGAACACTTCGGGCGCGGCCAGCGTGGCGCCCGCACGCAGGGTCACATTGCTATTGGCGGCATTCACACCCGATGCCAGGCCGATGAAGTTACCCGACTGGCCATACTCCACCGCAGTCAAGCCACCCACCATCAGCCTTGAGGCACCGATGGCATTGAGGGTGTCGGCTTTAAGGGTAATGCCGGAAAATCCGGCGGTCGCCGAGGCGTCAGCGGCGACCACTTCGATACCCAGGCGACTCGGGTCCAACACCGCGACCGTACCGCCATATCCGCCCGTCGCGGCATCAAAACGTCCGATACCCTCGAAGGAGAATGCATCCGCGCCCTGGCCGGGGCGCAGTGCCAGTTTCAGGGTCTTGGCGTCGACTTCCAGCAGCGGGCGCGGCACGCCTAACCTGGCCGCGTCGGCTTTGGCGAACTGGGCGTAACTGGTTTCGTTGTATTGGGAATAACGGCGCAGGGTGTCCGCCGAGGTCAGGATCAACTGGCTGGCGATGCTGTTGCGGATCCCGGTGTGGGCGATCGACAGCTGCCCGGCCGTCGACCACGAGCCATTGCGCATCAAGGTGGTCGCGGCGTCGCTGCCGAGCCCCGCCAGGCCATTGATCTCCACGCGAAAGGCGCCGGGCATCAAGGCATATGTCGATGGCATCAAGGTGTAGGTGCCCGCCGGCAACCCCGGCACACCCGCGCCAATAGTCACCTGCTGGCCAACCAGCGGCGCCACGGCACCGCCCTCGGCGGCCGCCGGCGCGCGCCGGGTTGCACGCCCGGCACAATGGCGTAGATCGGGTTGGTGGACAGCCCCGGCAGCACAAACCCGCCGTTGGCGCCAAATTGCACCAGCGGGTTGTAACGCGCATCCGTGGAGCCGCCGCGCCCGGAAACAAAACCGGCGCCGAGCAGCTCGCCACCGCCCGAGAGGTCCAGGATGGCATCCGACTGCACCGCAACCGACTGGCCGCCCAGGATGACGCCGACGCTCAAGTCGCTGTTGGTATTGGCCAGTCCGCCCTGGCCAAGGAATGTCACGGTCTTGCCGTTGTAGGTGTAGACCTGCCCGTCCAGCGTACCGCCATAGGGCAATACCAGCCCCTTGCCGCTCACCGAGGTGACGCTGCCCGGCAGCAATTGCACCAGGCTGCTGCCCATGCTGCCGATATCGATCAAGCCCAGGGGCGCACGCACCACGCCGCCTTGCTTGACGGTGGCAGCGCCCAGTTGCAGGCGCCCGAATGCCGAATACGGCAGGGGCGCGTCCGTGCTGCCGACGCGGCCAATCGTCAATGTGCGCAACGGATCAAAGTCCAGGCCCAGATTCAGCGTCGTTGATTCGCCAAGGTAGCCAGCGATCACTCGGGCACTGACGTCCGAGCCTGGGTACACCTGCGCCGCCCGCAGGGTCATGTCGCCCTGGGTCAGCAACTGGGTACTGACCCCGGTGATGATGTCGTTTGCGGAGGCGCCGACCAGAAAGCGCAGATCGCCCTGGCTGGTCAGGTTGACCTGGTCGAAGCCACGGCGCTCAAGGCTCGCCAGGCTATTGTCGGCGCTGTACAGGCTGCTGCGATTACCGAATATCACGTTGCCGCGCACTTCCACCAGGTCGCCGTCGGCATTGAACTGCGCCTCGGTTGCGCGCTGGGACGGCGCCGGCAACACCGGTACCGGGCGCACGTACAAATCCTTGCCGGTCTCGGGCGGCGCGAGGTAGCCCGCCAGCAACAGGTGCGGTGCCTTGAGGTTGATACGCGCATTGCCCGGGGCGTTTTCACTGAGCCCATAACCACGGCTGTAAAGGCGCAGGCTCTGGCCCATGTCCAGGCTCACATCGCCGTCAAAGCTCAGCAGGCCATTGCTCAGCAACGCGAGGTTATCGAAGCCGCCGGCAGTGACTTGATCCACGCCCAGGCGGCCATGCCCGTACTCCAGGCTGTCGCCCAGCGCCGTCGGTTGATGCACCTGGCTCACGACCAGGTCACGGACCTTGAGCACTCGATCGGTAAGCCCGGCTTTCTGGTAATACGGGCTCTCCAGCACCAGGTTGAGACTGCCGCCCGCCGCGCAACACCACCGGCGTTGGCGACCAGGCTGCCGTCCAGGTACAGGCCATTGTTCGAAGCCAGGCTGATGCTGCCGCCATTGCTCGCGACCGGCACCACGCCCTGCCCTGGAATATTCAGCAAGGCCTGGCTGCCGGACGCGTCCAGGCGGGCACCGTCGCGCACCACCACGAACAAGTCGCTGGCCGTGGTCAGGCCGGTGTTCAGGTCCAGGGTGCCGCCAATACTGATCGTGCCGCCGTCGCGTACCACGCCGTAGGTGCGCCCGCGGTAGTCCACCGCCGTGGCCGCACGCGCCGCCACGTCGATCAACGCCTGTTCGCCAATTCGGATCGAGCGGTCATGGCCGATGGCGTTCACCGCCTCCGAGGCGCCAGTGGTCACGCCGCCCAAGGTGACGCTGCCGCCCCAGGCATTGAGCGTACCGTCGAGGGTCAATTGCCCAATGCTGCGCAGCTGGATGGCTTGGCCGGGGTCGACGTTGATCACCGCGCCGTGGCCCACCGTCAGTGCTGTGCTCGCCATCTGCGCAGCGCTGGCGAAGACCGTGCCGGCGGTGAGGCTCAAGCCGGCGCCTCGGCGCTGGGTCAGCACGCCCTTGGTGGCGTCCTCCTGGTACAGCGGCGGCGTCCATTGCTCCAGGGCCGTGACGGGATCGCTGCCCGTCGGCAGCGTGGACGCTTGCGCGCCCAAGCGATAGGTCGGCACGCTGACATCCACTTGGGTGCCGTCGGTGACGATCAGCCCTTCGTTGCCCGTAATGTCGTAGGCCGAGAAACCCTTTTTGAAAAAGTCGCCGGCCAGTTGCAGGGTGTCGCTGTCCACCGCACCCGCGCTGTCGCCGATCTGCACCTTGCGTGCCTGCAACGCCAGGGTACCGCCGCCGTTCACGCCGTAGCCGCGCACCTCGCCATCCAGGGCCAGGGCACCGAGCGCACCCAGCGTCACGCTGCCGCCCTTGCCGCCGGTGAGTTTGCCGTCTACACCAAGAGTCGCGCCGGAGGACGCATCCACCTCGCTGCCGGCCGCCAGGTTGACGTTGTTCGAGCTGCGCAACGAGACCTTGCCGCCATTGACATACGCCACGCCGGTGCTGTTGGACGGGTCAAGCAGCAGGTTGTTCCAGCGACCACGGGCATCGAGCTTGACGCCGGCCGCGACATTCACGCTCGAACCCCCGGCCAGGGTCGTGTCCTCGACCGCACCGGCCTTGAGCGGGTTGACCTGGCTGAGGATGTTGCCGGCATTGATGCTGCCACCCAGGGCCGTGAGGTTGGCGTTGATATCGACCTTCGGCCCGAACAGGGTGATGTCGCCTCCATCCGCCACGCTGAGCGCGCCATTGACCGTCACCTGCTGCCGGGCCGCGACCTTGATTGCGCCCAACGGGTTGCCACTGAGCTGCCCGCTGTCGAGCAGGATCTTGCCCTGGCGCTCCTGGGGCAACGCGGTGGCGAGGTCCAGGCCATCGGCGATTTTTTCCAGGTTGCCGTCGAGCGACACCTCGTCGGCGTTCGCCCCCAAGGCGTAGCGCAAGGTGCCGGTGGTCTTGTTGTAGATCGGCGTGTATTGGCCAATGATCAACTGCGCAAGCTGGGCCATGGCCTTCTGGGACTGCTGGTAACCGTCGAGGTTGATGTTCGGCGCCTGGGTCTGGCGATCACCCTGGAACACCGCGCTGATCATCTGGCCTTCCAGCACCGCGCTGGCGGTGCTCACCACCAGCTTGCCGGCGTCGCGCCCCACGGTATAACCGGCCTCGTTACGGCCTTGCGGAGCAATCATCGGGTTGTAGTAGTACTCGGTCTGGCCCCAGCGAACGCTGGTGTCTTCATAGCCCTTGTAGATACCCGAATAAAGGATGTCACCCGGCGCCTTGGACAGCTCGTACAAGCGCCGATCCGGGCCCTTGAGCCAGGTTTGCCGGATATAGCCGCCTTGCACATCCACCGTGCCGCCCGACAGGTTGATCTGCGCGCCCTGCTGGGTCACCACGTCCTTGCCGGTAAACGTCACGGTGCCGCCCTGGGCCATCCATTCACCCACCGAATGGCCCTGGGTGCCAAGGTAGCCGCCGACTTCCAGCAGACCGCCAGCGGTGTACCAACGGTCGGTGGCATAGCCATTGGTACCGGCCGGGACAAACACCAGGTCGCGCAAGTCCACCCACACGTCGCTGTTGATCAGTTGCCCATTGTCGCGGTTGACCGGCGCATCCCGCTGTTCGTTGCCCTGCACGTTGATCTTGATGTTATTGGCTTCCATCGACACCTTGACGCCCACGGCGCCCGACACGTCGATCATCGCGCCATCGCGCACCAGGCTGCGCTGACCGGCACTGACCGCCACCTGGCCGCCGGTGGCGAGGGTGATCGAGCCTTTCTGGAAGTCCACGGTGCCGCCGCTGACGATCTCGATGCGCGACTGGTCAGTGCGGTCGGCCACGGCGCTGAGATGGTTGAACTGCCCACCGATCAGGTTGGCGGGCGTGCCGTCAAGCTTGATCAGGCCGTTGTCCTTCTGGCTGTTGAGGGCGGTGCTGGCGCTGGCGTCCAGCAGGATCGCGGTGGTGCTGCCCTCGCCCAGGGTGATGCTGCCCGTGGTGTCGCTGGCCGAATTGAGCAAGTGAATGGAGCCACGGGTGTCCACCGAGGTGCTGGCCAGGGCCACGCCGTTTTGCTGCACCTGGTGCCCGGTCAGGGTGACGTCGCCGGTAGAGGCCATGATCAGGCCGTTGTTGATCACCGTGCCCGCCGTGCTGCCAGTTTTCAGGCTGGCGGCGACTTCATTGCCACGGGTGGTGGACCGCTCGTTGCCCGCCGTGCCCACGCCTTTGCGGATGTAAAAACTGTCGCCGGCGGCCAGGGTGGTCTGGCCCTTGGCGGTGATGAGGGTGCCGGCGTTCTCCACTTCGCTGCCGAGCAGCAAGGCATAGCCGCCCGCGTCGGTGGAGGTGGCGGCGTTGTGGGTCTGGATCAACGCACCGCGCTGTACCTCGACCTTGCCCGCCGCGTCGGTGAACGTCGGTTGTGTGCCATTGGTGTCGACATAAAGGCCGCGTTGGGTGAACTGGTCATCCGTGATCGTCGCGGCCGCCGCCACCAGGTTGCGCACATTGACCTGGCTGGTGCCGCTGAAGACCACGCCGTTACGGTTCATGATCATCACCGTGCCGGCGCCCTTGATCTGGCCCTGGATCTCGCTGGGTCGTGAATCAGGGTCATTGACGCGATTGAGCACCGCCCAGGTCGACTGCTGCTGGAAATCCACGGTGGTGTTGCGCCCGACGTTGAAGGTCTCCCAATTGAGGATCGCCTTGTCGGCGGTCTGCTCAATGCTCACCGTGGTCTTGCCACCCGCCTGGGTCTGGGTCGGTGCCTTGGCGTTGGTCCAGCCCTGGGTCAGGCTGTTATCCACCTGCAGGCCGCCCTTGCCGAGGCCATCGGGAATCGTCGAGACCTGACCGAACGCCGCTTGCCGACCGGCCGCCTGCGCCGCCTGTTGCGCCGCAATGGCCGCGACCGTGGTGTTGAGCGTGCTGATGGAGCGCGCCAACTGCTGGTTGACCCGCGCCTGCTGGTTCAGCGTCGGCACCGACGGCATCTGCCCCGCATTGATCCGCGCCGCCGTCGTCGCCTGGGTCGCCCCCTTGGCCGCGAACCAGGCCGGGCTGAACGCCGTCGCCGCATGGGCATTGCCCGCCACCACCAACAAGGCAATGACCTGGGCCAGAGGCTTGAGGCGCAACACAGTCTGGGCGTGCGAGCCCTGGGCATTCAGCTTGAGCGTGGGTGTGCAGCGGACCATCGGGAATCTTCCTTCTTTGTAATCGCCAGGAGCAAGACAGGCTCACGTATGAGGGTTAGGCGGTTGGCGAGTGGCGGGACTGAACTTCTGTCATGCAAAGTTCATAAAGGGCTGCTAGCGCAAAAAAAATCAGCAACGGCACGGGCCGTTGCTGATCGGTGTTGCGGGTCGTTGAAAGCCTGGGTTACAGCGGACGACCGATGGCGTTGCAGACGCTGGTGTTACCGATGCCTTGAGCGCTGGAAGCGGTGGCGAAGGTGTCACGCACGGCTTTTTTCCAGTTGGCTGGCAACGGGACGAAGCGGTTGTTGTTGATGGCGGTGTCGTTGTTGATCAGGTTGCCGTAGTGGCGGTTGAAGAACGCACGGACCTGGGTGGTCTGAGTGGCGTCGGCGTAGCACTGGCTGAAGATCACGTTAGTGAAGCCCAGGATCGGGTAGCCGCTGGACGGGTAAGCGAAAGTCGCCGGGCCGCTGGCGGTAGCCGCGAACACCGGTACCCAGTTGTCCTGGTTGGTCGCGTCGATGAACGAACCATCAGCACGGGCTTCGGTTGGCGCAGGGATCTGGCCAATGGCGGTGGAAACGTTGGCAGGCGCAGGCGAAACACCGCCAATCTTGGCCACTTTGGTGGCGTCATCCAGACCGGCCAGGGTGGTCGCCGCGTAATCCGGGCTCATGTAGGTGATCGCGCCATCTTGCGCGTTCAGGGCGGTCATTACGCCTTGGCTGCCGGTGGCTGCCACTGCGCCAGCAGGCAAGCCTGCACCGTAGCTGGACGAAAAGGTGGTGGTCACGGCGAACGGTTGCGTCTCAGCGCACTTGGCGTTCAGGAAGCGGGTGAACAGTTCGGTGGTACCGCTGGACTCGCTGCGGTAGATCACTTTGATCGCGCCAGTGCGACCCGCACCCGTGATCTGGCTCCAGTCGGTCAAGCGGCCCGAAAACACGCCGCACAGTTGGTTCACGCTCAGATCAACCGCGTTGGCACCGGCCTTGTTGAACGGAATGGCAACCGAAGTGGCCACCGAAGGCGCCTGGATCAATTTGCCCCAGGTCGGTTGTTTGTTGGTTTTGTAAGCCAGCAGCTCGGCCGCCGTCAGCTTGGAATCGCTGCCTGCCCAGTGCACGTTCTTGTTGGTCACGCCAGCCACGAACTTGGTGTAGTCGTTGTTCAGGAACGCCGACTTGCCGTTGCCGCTGCCCACGCCGATGTAGGCGGCGAAGCCAGTGGTGAGGACGCCGGAGGTCTGGTAAAGCGGCTGTGGCAGAGTTGCGCCGCCGCCGTTGATGTCAGCCATTGCAGCCTGGGCCGAGCACAGTGCAGCGAGGGTCATGGATACCGCGAGAACGTTGCGCTTAAACATGAAGAATCTCCTTTCGTCGTGTTTGTACGTTTGGGGTAGATGGCTCTTGCATGACGCCATGGCTTCGGTCCCAAGGCCGTGATGCGGGGGTGGCCGGGGGTGAAAACCATGGAGAGAAAGTCGCAGTTTCCGATGACAGATGTAGGAAAAAACCTCGGGAGGAACCACTTGATTTTAAAAAGATTCTCGGGTGTTTCGGTCATGATTTTGAGCGGTTTGGCGGCACATGACGGCGAGGTTTCAGCGTGGGTTTCGTCAAGGCGCCACGGGCTGTGACGAGAGGCCTGGATGTGACGGAATGAGGAACCCGAGGTTGGGGCTGGCAAGATCGGCCCGCCCCAAAATCAACTGAACAGACAAGGTCCAATGTGGGAGGGGGCTTCTGTGGTGAGCGGGCTTGCCCCGCGCTGGGCTGGCGCCAGAGCCCCATCAAGCCGCCCCCGTTTTTCCAGACAA
>NZ_JADDUM010000315.1 GCF_015163715.1 Pseudomonas cyclaminis | reverse complement strand
CCGCTCACCACAGGGTTATGTGTCAGCCTTTAAGAGTTGTGTAGATACCCATGCTCATCGGGGGTAAGCCCTCTCCCACATAGGTCGCCTCAGTAGACATCCCTGCGGTAACGACCCTGTTCGATCAAGCGCTCCACCGCCTCGCTGCCCAGCACGTCGTGCAGCACCTGATCCACCCCCGCCGCCATTCCCTGCAAGCTCCCACACACATAAATCGCTGCGCCGTCCGCGAGCCATTTACGCAGTACATCGGCCGATTCACGCAGGCGGTCCTGCACGTAGATCTTCTCTTCCTGATCCCGCGAAAACGCAAGGTCCAGCAAGGCCAGGTCACCACTGGCCAGCCAGCCTTGCAGCTCGTCCTGGCACAGGTAGTCGTGGGCGATATTGCGTTCGCCGAATAACAGCCAGTTGCGCTGCTGGCCGTCGGCAATCCGCGCTTTGAGCAAGCTGCGCAGGCCGGCGAGGCCGGTGCCGTTGCCCAGCATGATCAGTGGCACGGGCGCGTCGGGCAGGTGGAAGCCACTGTTGCGACGCAGCCGCAGGCTGATGCCTGCGCCCAAGGCCGCGTGTTCGGTGAGCCAGCCCGAGCCAAGCCCCAGGCTGCCATCGAGGTGACGTTCCTGGCGCACGATCAATTCCAGCACTCCGTCGCTGGCAACCGAGGCGATGGAGTATTCGCGCATGCCCAGCGGCGCCAGTGCGTCCACCAATGCCTGGGCATGCATGCCCACCAGATGGGCGCGGTTTTCCGGCAGTTGGCGAGTCGCCAGGGCTTGGTTGAGCGGGGTGGCCAAACCGTCGATCAACACGCCATCGGTGCCGGTCAGGCCCAGGCCGCTCAGGAAGTGCTCGATGGCCCACGGGCAATTGCGCGGCAGCACTTCCACCAGGTCGCCGGCTTGCCAGGTTTGTGGCGAAGGCGGGGTGAGGCCGAGCAGGTAAACGTTCGAGCCCGTGCTGTTGTGGTTGAGCAGGCGGCGCTGGCTGAGCGTCCAGGTTTCGTACTGGGCGGTAGGCCATGCCGCGGCCGGTGCCTGACCGGTCAACTGCCCAAGCTGTTGTTGCCAATGCAGCAGCGCGGCCGTGTCGCCGCTGTCCACTTCCACCGGAGCAAACAGTGGGTTGCCGCCCTGGTTGGTCAGCCAGAAATGCAGGCGCCGGGCGAAGCCGCAGAAGTGTTCATATTGACGATCCCCCAGGGCCAGCACCGAGTAATTCAGGCCCTTGAGGGACAGGTCCTGGCCGAGCACTGTGCGTTCAAAACCACGGGCACTGTCGGGGGCTTCGCCGTCGCCGAAAGTGCTGACCACAAACAGCGCATTTTCTGACTGGAGCAAGTGGTCCTGGCTGACGGTACTCAAGGACTGCACCTTCACCGGCAGGCCGGCCGCCTGCAATTGCCCGGCGGTTTGCCAGGCCAGTTGCTCGGCAAAACCGCTCTGGCTGGCAAAGCCGATCAGCCAGGCCGGGGCATTGCTGTGGTTGGCGCCGAGGCTTTTACGGGCGTCGCGCACCTGGCGTTTTTTGCGGCGACGGTCCAGGTACAGCAACCAGCCAGTGATGAAGAACAGCGGCATCAGCAATGAGCTGACAGTGAGGATGATCCGTCCGGCGAGGCCGAAGTAACTGCCGGTGTGCAGTGCGTAGATGCTGGTCAGCAGCTGCGCCTTGAAGCTTTTGCCCGCGTATTGATCATGGGATTTGACCTCGCCGGTAGCCGGGTCCAGGTTGATCTGGTTCAGGGCGCGGTCATGGGGCGAGTCTTTCAACAGGTAGTAGACGGTCGCCGGTTGCCCGGCGACGGCCGGCATGCGGATGTTGTAGGCGCTCAAACCGGGTCCGGCGTTGCTGTAGATGCTGCTCCACATCGCGTCATAGTTGGCCACCGGGGCGGGGCCTGCCGGCGGCGGG
>NZ_JADDUM010000314.1 GCF_015163715.1 Pseudomonas cyclaminis | reverse complement strand
TCGCACACCGGTGATTCACCGATACGGCCTTCCTTGCACAAGTCAATGTTGTCCGTACGCTTGAAACCGGCGTCTTTCATGCAATAAAACCGTTTGAGTACCTGGTCAATCGGCGTCTTGTCCCCCGTCCCTGTCAGGTTGGTATAGCCGCAAGCGGTCATAGCGCTCTTGACGCCTGCTTGCGAGACCCCGCTTTTTTTCCAATTGGTGAATTCCGGCGGCGGTGGTTGAAAGCCCCTGCCCGTGCAGCCAGTCAGTAACACAGCGCCAATACTCAACAGCAGGCAACTTCTCAACATAACTTTCTCCTTATTCTCCGGCGCGCTTGAAGTGTGGCATGCCGTCGGTTGAATCACCCCAGAAAGGCTTGCAGGCGTCCCCCCCGTTGCCGTAGCAGTTGTGCGCTGTCTTATCGCCGCCAAGCACTTTCAGCCACTCCCACAGACGAACGCTGCCATCCGGGACCGTACCGCCTGTAGCGGCGTTGAACCCCACGAGCGGCAAGCGCGCAACCGGATCGAGATAGTGATTCTGGTAGCGCAGCTCCATCGCCTCACGCTGTGACTCGGAGTCCAACCCTGAACGATTCTGCAAGACGCCCAACAACGAGTCGGCCTTCTGCACACCGTAGGCAGCTCCGAAGAAGTTCATCGACGTTTTGCCGAGGATGCCTGCGTTGGCCGGATCACGAGCCAGCGACTCCATGGCACTGCCAGTAGTCAACGTGCCTCGGCTGTGACCATCGATGTGCAACCCGCTCTGGCCAAACTGCGTCATGTACTCCTTGGTTTGCACAGCTGCATTGGACAACCCCCAGAAATCATTTTCCAGATTCTTCTGATAAGCCGCGATCATCAACTCGGAAGTGAAGTTGTTCGCCTTCTCGAAGTGAATCAAGTATTGCGGCCCGGTATCGGCCGAACTGTGCTGCTCGGCATATTTGGCCGCACCATCGATATCGTTGAAAATGCCATTGTTGGCGATATGCACTTTGCCGTCAGGCCCTTTCTTGAGGTTCTGTTTCTCTTCGTCGCTCAGTTCGCGACGGTGAACTGTGCCGTCTGGATCAACAATCGCCT
The DNA here is from genome assembly GCF_015163715.1 of Pseudomonas cyclaminis. Classification (GTDB taxonomy): domain Bacteria; phylum Pseudomonadota; class Gammaproteobacteria; order Pseudomonadales; family Pseudomonadaceae; genus Aquipseudomonas; species Aquipseudomonas cyclaminis. The sequence continues at coordinate 4,810 of NZ_JADDUM010000314.1, read as the reverse complement.
TGCCATCCTTGTCCTTCAAGACCTCATACACCCGCGCCTTCTCGATAAAGATCTTGCGATACGCCTCATCCGCCAACAACGAAACCTGATGATAGAACTCGCGCTTGATCTCCTGCTCGGCCTCGACCTTGCGCCCCATTTCCGCCACATCCAAGCGTCCCACGGCGACGTGGGCAGCCTCGGTGTTGCGGTTGAGGCTGGCAATCGTCTGGTCGACCGTCATGCCGCCAACCACACGCTGGCGCTCGGCGTTGGTGATCACCAATGTGCCGGCGCTGATCGCGCTGCGGGTGTCGCTGGATTCGGAGTCGGAGTCCGAGCCGTTGTTGAGGCTGTTGGCGAGCAGCGCCTTGGCCGTGCCCAGTTTGCCGTCGAGCATGTCCGAACTCAGGTCGACGCCTGAGGTCTTGGCGCTGGCTTCGGACACGTTGTGGATGTCGGACACGGTCAGCGTGCCGGTGGTCAGGCTGTTTTTGCCGTCGGCAATAGCCTTGTCGGAACTGGCGATCACGCCGCCCTTGAGGTCGGTATTGCCGCGCACGTTGATGTCGAAACCACCGTCGCCGGCACGGATACCCGATTGCTCGATCACGCTGGCAAAGTTGGACTTCTGCTTGGCGTTGGTGGAGCTGAAGCTCGCGGTCGCCGCACCGGCACACACCGGCGGGATGCAGATGCTGATCCCGGCGCTCATGCTCTTCTGCTCGGACGCGAAGGTACTGGTGTCCTGCAGGCTCTCGACATTCAGGTTGCCGCCAACGTCGGCCTTGACCGTCTCGCCCGATACCACCGCACCTCGCAGCGTGGTGTCCTTGCCGGAAATCAGACTGGCCTGTTTGCCGGCCGTCACGTGGGTGTTGCTCCACACCAGGTCATTGCCATCGGCATTGCCACGGCTCTGGGAGGCGGACGCGTTGAAGCTCAGGCCGTTCTTCTCGCTGCCAAACGAGATGCCGATACCAAGGCTGCCATTCACGCTTTTGTTGGTGCTGTGTTGCTCGATGGTGTTCTGCGCGCCCGCCAGCAGGATATTGCCGTCGGCTTTCAACAACGCATTGTTGCCCGCCGTGATCTCACTGCCCTGCACGGTCAGGTCGTTGTTGCGCGTGCCCCCCGAGGACACAATCGTCACATCCCCTCCGGCGCGACCGTCGAAGCGGCCGCCGTGTTGCTGGTCTGCTCGCTTTTGCTCTCGCTCTTGTTCATGCCCAGGGCAATGCTCAGGTTGATCCCACCCGCCGCCGCCGGGTCGGCCATGACCTGAGTATGGGCGTCGTTGGCGGACCACGCGGTACTCAGCGCCGCCAGGGTCTTCATGCGTTTGTCGTCGGTACGCTCGGCGGCTTTGTTCATGCGCTGGGCGGTTTGTACCGCACTCACAATCGGGTTGGTCAGGGTCAGGCTCACGCCGGTCTGCTTGAAGCGCTGCTCCTGCTGCTGCGCACTGAGGTTGCGCGCTTCGAGGATATTGACCTCGGACGCGTCGATCGATACATCGCCATTGGGCGCGTTCACATTGCTGCCCACCTGACGGTATTCGCCGCCGGCGCTGATCAGCACGTTGCCGTCGGTTGCGCCAATGTTGCTCGCGGCCGCCGTGGTCTGCTGACCGCTGTCCTTGTTGGTCTGTTGCTTGGAACCGACGGTGACGGCAATCGCGCCGCCGCTGAACATGCCGCTGGTCTTCACATCCTTCATGTGTTTTTCGTCAAGCTGCTCGGTGGCCGCCAATACCTTGATGTCATTGCCCGCCGCGAGCACCGTGCCCGAGGTGGACACCACATTGCTGCCGGTGACCGTGATGTTGTTGCCGGCCTGCATCACCGCCTGCTCACCACTGAAGGTCGAGGCCTGGGCGGTGGTCTGGCTGACCGTGTCGCGAGTCGTGGTGGTCTTGCTCGAAAACATCCCGTTGCTGCCTTTGACCTTGTGCGCTTCGTCGGCGCTGTTGAAGCGCTCGCCAGCCTCGACGTTGATATCGCGCACCGCACTCACGGCCACAGCCCCCGCGTCGCTGTTGACCAGCGCCCCGCGCACCTGCACGTCACGCCCGGCGCCCATACGAATGTCGCCGTTGGCCTGCACCGAACTGCCGACTTCATTGCGCCCGGCTTCCTTGCGCCAGTTGTCGCCATCCCATTGGTTGGCTTGGGTGTAGGACTCTTTCACGGTGGTCAGGCTGATGTCGTTGCCCGCCACCAGCGACGTCTTGCCGCCGACGCCGGTATTGCTGACTTGCGCCGCTTGCAGGTTGATATCGTTGCCGGCAGTGGCAATCAGGCTCGCCGCCGGTGCCGACACATACAGCCCCGCCACCCGCGACAGGCCGGTGCGGGTGCCCTGCGCGCTCTCGCTGTCGGTGGTGACCGAGCGCACATTGATGTCGTTGCCGGCGCTCAGGGCCAGCCGGCTGTTGGCGCTGATCAGGCCGCCGATGTTGTTGATGTCCTGGCTGGCGCTCAGGGCCACGTCGTTGCCCTGGATGCGCCCGCCAAGGTTGTCGAGGTTCTGCACGCTGATATTCACGCCATCGCGCCCGGACAGACTGCCGGAGTTCACCAGATCACCGCGCACATCAAGGTTCAAGGTGCGCCCGGACATCAGTGCGCCGGAGCCATCCAGATCGCCTTCGCGAACCCGCACATAGACCTGCGGCACCAGCACCTGGCGGACTTCACCGCTGGCCAGCGTCACGTCCCTGGACACCAGCCAGACAATGTCGCTGGTCAGCTGCGCCATCTGCTCGGCGGTCAGGGCCACACCGGGAATCAGCTTCCACTGATCCGCCAGGGTCACGGCGCTGTCGATCATGCCGCGATACTGTTCCTCATCACTGGCGTAGCCGTCGAGAAAGCGCCGGCCGGTGAGTTGCGCGATTTGCTCACGGATCAGCTTCTGTTCGTAGAAACCGTCGCCGAGACGCTGTTGCGTGGCAGCCGGGTCCAGGTTCAGGCGCCCAAGCATGTAGTCCGAAGACAACCACTTGCGATAGTTGGCAAAGCGCGGATCGGTCTCCACCAGGTAGCTGGCGGTGCTGTTCGGGTTGGTCTGGAACAGGCTGCTGTCAGGCAGGTCGGGGTTGAAACCGCCGGTGCGGATCTGCTCCACCGCGCCTGCCGCGTCCAATTGAGTCAGCGCCTTCACTTCGCTGATCGGGCTCACGGCGTGGGTGCGGCCAGCGCCCGCCAGCGCACCGGTGCCCGCCGTGCTGTCGGTAACGTTGGCCAGGACCAGCGCGCCGACCTGGGTGCCGCTGCCGTTGATGGCCGCGTACTCGGTGTACACCGAGGGTTTGAGCGAGATCTGCTGAATCAACGGTGCCGGCGTGTACGCAGTGATGCCGCGGCCCTGACGGTCGCGGCCTTTGCGCTGAATGCGATAGAAGTTGCTCAGCGTGCCGCTGTCGGTGGTGATGCGCTGGCCATCCAGCTCGGTATTGATCACGCTGCCGACGCCGCTGGCGTTCAACGCCTGGCCGGCGATGATCCGGCTCTTGTCGTTGAGCACCTGGTCGGCGATCAAGTTGAGGTTGCCACCGGCGAGCATCTGCGCCGGGTCGGAGCTGACAATCTGCGTCTCGGTGACGCTGCGCGTGTAGTCATAGCGGTTCCAGCGCGTACCGTAGCCTTCCGGCGTGACGAGGTGCAGCACCTCGTCGTTGTACAGCGAGATCTGGTCCGGCGTGTAACGGTTGGTCGAGCCCGACAGCAGGAACTCCTGCAGTACCTGATTGGACACCAGCACGCGCTGGGTGGCGAAGTGTTCGTTGGTGTTGTTGATCTGCCTGGCGTTGACGCTCAGATGACCCAGCGCTTCGACGGTGGCGCTCGCATTGTTCAGCACCTGTGCCTGGCCACTGGCCTGGTCGTTGGCGTCGAGCAAGCCGCCGATCACCGTATCGCCGGCGCTGAAGATCAGCCCGTGCTCACGGTTGTTGATGACCTGTGCGCCGATATCCAGGCGGTTGCGTGCCGCGATGGTCGCCGCCGTGGCACCTTCGAGGGTGTTGTTGAGGATACCGGCGCTGATCGACAAATGATCCCCGTAGAGGCGCCCGGTACCGAGGTTGTTCAGGGTCGCGGCGCTGAGGCGAGTGGTCTCGCCATCGACCACGCCACGGTTGTCGAACTGATTGACCGCGTTAACCTGCACGCGCCGCCCACTGATCACGCCGCTGGCGCCGTTGTCGATGGCGCCTGCATCCACGCGCACCAGTGCGCCGGACTGCACCGCGCCCTGGTTGGCCAGGGTGCCGCCGATCTGCAGCGACAGGTCGCCGTTGCTCTGCACCAGGCCGCTGTTGATGAGATTCTGGGTCAGTCGAAAGGTCAGGTCGCCCAGGCTCTGGACCTTGCCGGCGCCGCTGTAGCTGGCGCTGTCGAGCAGCACGGACTGGCCCGCAATCAGGGTGCCCGCGCCGTTGTTGATGGCCAGGCTTTTCTGCGCCGGGTTGCGATCAGCCAGGGTCAGCATGCTGCCGGCCGAGAGGATGCCCGCGTCGTTGTCCACGCTGCCGCTGCCCTTGAGGTTCAGCGTGGTGTCGGACACGATTGAGCCGACGCGGTTGGTCAGCGTATCGGTGTCCAGATCGACGCTCTGGCCCTTGATGCCCTGGTTCGCGCCCTGGGTCGCGCTGTTGTCCACGCTCGCGGCGGTCAGCAACAGATGCCCGTCGGCGCGCAACAGGCCCGCCTGGTTACTCAGTTGCTGGGCGTTGATGTCCAGGGTGCGCGCGCTGCCGATAAAGCCCTGGTCGTTGAACACCTGACCGGCGCGCACCGTGACGTCGCGCTGGCCGAGGATGCCGCCG
>NZ_JADDUM010000313.1 GCF_015163715.1 Pseudomonas cyclaminis | reverse complement strand
AGCCCCCTCCCACATTTGGACCAGGTCTGGCCTGATATATCTACGGTGCCAAGCCTTCCACAATAATGATCTGCGCCACCCCCGCCCCCTCACGGTGCCCCTTCGCCTGCTGATACTCGGCAGACTCATAACACGCCACCGCCTGCTCGTAGCGATCAAACTCGATCACCACATTACGCTGCCGTGCCGGCCCGCCTTCCAGCGCTTCACTGCGCCCGCCCCTGGCCAGAAACCGCCCGCCGAACTTCGCAAACGCCGCCGGCGCACGCTGGGTGTATTGCGTGTACTGCTCTGCATCAGACACATCCACATGGGCAATCCAATAAGCCTTCATCGGGACATCCTCTTGTTGAGATTTTGTGGTATACCATAATACATACAACCAACAAGTCGAGCACTTTACATGCCCTTCAACAGCATTGCAGACATCATCGAAGACTACCGCCAAGGCAAGATGGTGCTCCTGGTGGACGACGAAGACCGGGAAAACGAGGGTGACCTGTTGCTGCCCGCCGCCTGCTGCACCGCCGAGACTATCAGCTTCATGGCCCGTGAAGCCCGTGGCCTGATCTGCCTGACACTCACCGACGAGCACTGCCAGCGCCTGGGCCTTGAGCAAATGGTGCCGAGCAATGGCAGCGTGTTCAGCACCGCGTTTACCGTGTCCATCGAGGCTGCCACGGGCGTGACCACCGGCATCTCCGCCGCCGACCGCGCACGCACCGTGGCAGCGGCCGTGGACATCAATGCCGGCCCGGCCGACATCGTGCAGCCGGGGCATATCTTCCCGTTGCGCGCCAAGGATGGCGGCGTGCTGACTCGCGCCGGGCATACCGAAGCCGGTTGCGACCTGGCGCGCCTGGCCGGGCACGCGCCGGCTTCGGTGATCGTCGAAGTGATGAACGACGACGGCACCATGGCCCGCCGTCCGGAGCTGGAAGTCTTCGCACGCAAACATGGCATCAAGATCGGCACCATCGCCGACCTGATCCACTACCGCCTCAGCACCGAACGCACTGTAGTGCGCATCGGTGAGCGCGACCTGCCCACGGTGCACGGCACCTTCCGCCTGATCACCTTTGAAGACCGTATCGACGGCGGCGTGCACATGGCGATGGTCATGGGCCAGTTGCACCGCGATACACCTGCACTGGTGCGCGTGCATGTGATCGACCCGCTGCGCGACCTGGTCGGTGCCGACTACAGCGGCCCGTCAAACTGGACGCTGTGGGCTGCCTTGCAACGTGTCGCCGCTGAAGGCAGCGGCGTGGTGGTGGTGCTGGCTAACCATGAGTCGTCCCAGGCGCTGCTGGAACGCGTGCCGCAACTGACCCAGGCGCCGCGCCAGTTCAACCGTTCGCAGTCGCGCATCTATTCTGAAGTGGGCACCGGGGCGCAGATCTTGCAGGACCTCGGCGTCGGCAAGCTGCGTCACCTCGGCCCGCCCCTCAAATACGCCGGGCTGACCGGTTACGACCTGGAGGTGGTCGAGAGCATTCCCTTTACCGAATGACGGATAACCGGTAAGGCAAAATGCTTGCACAAAGTTTGGAATACCATAATATGATATTCCATAGACCGAACGCTTTCGCCAAGTGCACCCGCCAGGGAAAGCACCCACAACAGCCCTTGGCACGGTCGCCTTTTGGGGTCTCGATTAAAGGCCCCGATAGACCTACTGCTCCCGATAGGCGGGCATTACCAAGCCCGCTCAATAACAAAACAAATGAGGGCGTGAAAATGGTGTTGAACAAACGTGTCACCGCAGTGCTGGTTGCGGGCTTGTTGGCCACGGCCACTCACGCGGCCATGGCGGCCGAAAGCGTCAATTTCGTGAGCTGGGGCGGTAGCACCCAGGATGCGCAGAAGCAGGCGTGGGCTGACCCGTTCAGCAAGGCCAGCGGTATCACCGTCGTGCAGGATGGCCCCACCGACTACGGCAAACTCAAAGCCATGGTCGAGAGCGGCAACGTGCAATGGGACGTGGTGGATGTGGAGGCCGACTTCGCCTTGCGCGCCGCCGCCGAAGGCCTGCTCGAACCGCTGGACTTCTCGGTGATCCAGCGCGACAAGATCGACCCGCGCTTCGTCTCCGACCACGGCGTCGGTTCGTTCTTCTTCTCCTTCGTGCTCGGCTACAACGAAGGCAAGCTCGGCGCCGGCAAGCCCCAGGACTGGACCGCGCTGTTCGACACCAAGACCTACCCCGGCAAACGCGCCCTCTACAAATGGCCAAGCCCTGGCGTGCTCGAACTGGCGCTGCTGGCCGACGGTGTACCCGCCGACAAGCTCTATCCTCTGGACCTGGACCGTGCCTTCAAGAAACTCGACACCATCAAGAAAGACATCGTCTGGTGGGGCGGCGGCGCGCAGTCGCAACAACTGCTGGCCTCCGGCGAAGTCAGCATGGGCCAGTTCTGGAACGGCCGCATTCACGCCCTCCAGGAAGACGGTGCACCGGTCGGCGTGAGCTGGAAGCAGAACCTGGTCATGGCCGACATCCTCGTCGTGCCAAAAGGCAGTAAAAACAAAGCCGCCGCCATGAAATTCCTGGCCAACGCCAGCAGCGCCAAGGGCCAGGCGGATTTTTCCAACCTGACCGCCTATGCGCCGGTGAACATCGACAGCGTGCAGCGCCTGGATTCCGTCCTCGCACCCAACCTGCCGACGGCGTATGCCAAGGACCAGATCACCCTCGATTTCGCCTACTGGGCCAAGAACGGCCCGGCCATTGCGACACGGTGGAATGAATGGCTAGTCAAATGAAAATGACGGCAACCACACCGACCGGGAGCGCCCTCGGCGCTGCCGGTGCGGTACCGGCCAAGACACCCTCGCCGTCCCTGGCACAGCGCTGGCGGGGATCGAGCAACCTGATCCCGGCCCTGCTGTTTCTCGGCCTGTTCTTCCTGGCCCCGCTGATCGGCCTGCTGCTGCGCGGCGTGCTGGAGCCGGTGCCAGGCCTGGGCAACTATGAACAGCTGTTCGCCAACTCGGCCTATGCCCGGGTGTTGCTCAACACCTTTTCGGTGGCGGGACTGGTGACCTTGTTCAGCCTGCTACTGGGCTTTCCACTGGCCTGGGCGATCACCCTGGTGCCGCGTGGTTGGGGGCGCTGGATGCTGAGCATCGTGCTGCTGTCGATGTGGACCAGCCTGCTGGCCCGCACCTATTCCTGGCTGGTGCTGCTGCAAGCCTCCGGGGTAATCAACAAGGCGTTGATGGCCATGGGCATCATCGATCAACCGTTGGAGATGGTGCATAACCTCACCGGCGTGGTGATCGGCATGAGCTACATCATGATCCCGTTCATCGTGCTGCCGTTGCAGGCGACCATGCAGGCCATCGACCCGATGATCCTGCAGGCCGGCTCGATCTGCGGGGCCAGCCCGTGGACCAACTTCTTCCGCGTCTTCCTGCCGCTGTGCCGGCCGGGGTTGTTCTCCGGCGGGTTGATGGTGTTCGTGATGTCCCTTGGTTATTACGTCACCCCGGCGCTGCTCGGCGGTGCGCAGAACATGATGCTGCCCGAGTTCATCATTCAGCAGGTGCAGTCGTTCCTCAATTGGGGCCTGGCCAGTGCCGGCGCCGCGTTGCTGATCTTCATCACGCTGGTGTTGTTCTACTTCTACCTGAAGCTTCAGCCGGAATCCCCGGTTGGCGCCAGCAACGCGAGGTAAGCCGTCATGCTCCTGACCCCCAATGCCATGAGCCGCAGGATGCGTTTGGGCCTCTACACCACCACCGGCGTGATCGGCCTGTTCCTGCTGTTGCCGATCGTGTTTATCGTGCTGCTGTCGTTCGGCTCGTCGCAATGGCTGGTGTTCCCGCCGCCGGGCTGGACGCTGAAATGGTACGGCCAGTTCTTCTCCAACCCCGACTGGATGAACGCGGCCATGGCCAGCCTCAAGGTGGCCGTGCTGACCACCGTGTTCGCCGTCGCCCTGGGCCTGCCCACCGCGTTTGCCCTGGTGCGCGGACGCTTCCCCGGCCGCGAGTTGCTTTACGGCCTGTTCACGCTGCCGATGATCGTGCCGCTGGTGATCATCGCCGTGGCGGTGTACGCGCTGTTTCTCAAGCTGGGCTACACCGGCACGATGTTCGCCTTTGTGGTCAGCCATGTGATCGTGGCGCTGCCGTTCACCATCATCTCGATCATCAACTCGCTGAAGCTGTTCGACCAGTCGATTGAAGACGCGGCGGTGATCTGCGGCGCCTCGCGCTTGCAGGCCGTGCTCAAGGTGACGTTCCCGGCGATTCGCCCTGGGATGGTGGCCGGTGCGCTGTTCGCCTTCCTGGTCTCGTGGGACGAAGTGGTGCTCAGCGTCATGATGGCCAGCCCGACCCTGCAAACCCTTCCCGTAAAAATGTGGACCACCCTGCGCCAGGACCTGACGCCTGTGATCGCCGTCGCCTCGACGCTGCTGATCGGCCTCTCGGTACTGGTGATGGTGATCGCCACCGCCCTTCGCCGCCGCACTGAAACCCGGCTTTGAGCCCAGGAGAACAACATGAGTGCCGTGATCAACGATGCTACGCAACACACCGGGCAACCCCTGGTCAGCCTGCGCAACCTGAACAAGTTCTACGGCGAATTTGCCGCCGTGGACAACATCTCGCTGGACATCAAGGACGGCGAGTTCCTCACGTTCCTCGGTTCCAGCGGCTCGGGCAAAAGCACCACCCTGTCGATGCTCGCCGGTTTCGAAACGCCGAGCAGCGGCGAGATCCTGGTCAGCGGCCAATCCCTGGTCAACGTGCCGCCGCACAAGCGCGACATCGGCATGGTGTTCCAGCGCTACTCGCTGTTCCCGCATTTGTCGGTACGCGACAACATCGCCTTCCCCCTGGCGATCCGCAAACTGGCCAGCGCCGAACGCGAAAAGCGCGTCGACGCCATGCTCAAGCTGGTGCAGTTGGAACAGTTCGCCCATCGCCGCCCTTCGCAACTGTCCGGCGGCCAGCAGCAACGGGTCGCCATCGCCCGCGCGCTGGTGTACGAGCCACGCATCCTGCTGATGGACGAACCCCTCGGCGCCCTCGACAAGAAGCTGCGTGAAGACCTGCAAGACGAACTGCGCCAACTGCACCGGCGCCTGGGCATCACCATCGTCTACGTGACCCACGACCAGGAAGAAGCCATGCGCCTGTCCCAGCGCATCGCGATTTTCAGCCACGGCAAGATTGTCGGCCTGGGCAGCGGTTTCGACCTGTACCAGAACCCGCCAAATGCGTTTGTCGCCTCGTTCCTCGGCAACTCCAACTTCCTCAAGCTCAAGGCCCAAGGCAACGCAGTGGCATCGTTCGAAGGCCAGTCGCTGTCGATCCGCCTGACCAGCGGGTTGCGCACCGAACAGGACGTGCTGCTGATGGTACGCCCGGAAAAAGCCCTGGCGCTGAGCGTCGAACAAGCCGCCGAGCAGCCGTTGGCGGCGGGCTGGAATGAAGTGTCGGCCATCGTCGGGGAAGTGTTGTTTCTCGGCGAGAGCCAGACCTGCACCGTGCGCACCCTGGGCGGCACGTCGATGACGGTCAAGGCACTGTCCGCTGCGGGCATGCCGCTCAAGGCCGGCGACCCGGTGCGTGTGCGCTGGGCGACGGCGGATGCGTGTGTGTATACCGAGTGGGCGGAGAGTGATTTGAACAAGGCGGCTGGGGCGCATTGAGCCCCTCAAACATAAAATAAACTATTGATTATTAAGGTCTTAAATACCCGCATTTTGTGGCGAGCGGGCTTGCCCCGCGTTGGGGTGCGAAGCGCCCCCAATAAAGGACGAATGCGGTGTATCAGATATTCCGCAGAGGCTGGTTTTGGGGCTGCTGCGCAGCCCAACGCAGGGCAAGCCCGCTCGCCACAGGGGGCCAGTTTGCTGTGCGACAGTGCTATTAGCAGGACCTCCCACATTTTGAAGCGCGTTCACCGGCTAAAGCTTGCGCTCGAAAATCGCCCCCTCAATCCCCAGCACCTCGCGGGTATCCGCATAAATCCCCACGCCCTTCTCCCACACGTGCTTGATCGACCGGTCGGCGCAGCGAATCCGGTAATTGAGCTCGAACGGCTCCTGCCGTGACAACGCGTATTGCACCTCGCGCCACACGTAGTCGGCGTCCTGCGCCAGGATCAGGCTGTTGTAGGTGAACTCATGGTTGTCCACCAACCGCTCGGCGGGGTAGCCGGTGAGTTGCAGGCAACCGGCGCTGACGAATTCCATGGTCCAGTCGCGGTTGTTGCGGCCGCGATAGATCAGGCCCGGCATGCTGTCGAGCAAGCTCATGCTGCTGCGCTGGCTGGCCTGCCAGGCGATTTCGCGGCGCTTGTGGGCGGTGACATCGCCGGCCACCAGGTAGAAACCTTGGGGGCCGCGCTTGAGGCTGATCTCGAACCAGCGCAATTCGCCGCTGGGGTGCACAAAGCGCAGGCGCTGGTTGAATGAGGTGTCGGGGCGGCGGCGCAGTTCGTTCAGGGCCTGGCGCCATAGCGGGCGGTCTTCCTGGTGCACGTAGTCCATCAGGTTACGCTCCGCGCCCGGCGGGCCCATCAGCTCGGCCCAGGCCAGGTTGAAGTGGGCGATCTGGCCGTTGTCGCGCAGTTGCAATAAGGCGGCGGGAAAGCAATCCATCAAGTCCATTGGCGGCGGCACAAACGCTTCGGGGCTGTCCCTCATCTAGTGGCGCTCCTCGTGTTTCATCAAGGCGCCGCTGTGCACCCAGGCCGCCAGCTCCAGGCGCGAATGCAGGCCGAGCTTCTGCAACAGGCTGCGCACGTAGATTTTCACCGTGCCGTCGCTGATCCCCAGTTCGCGGCCGATCTGTTTGTTGCTCATGCCGGCGGCGATCAGCGCCAGGGTCTGGCCTTCGCGCTCGGTGAGGTTTTCGCTGCCCGCAGCCTCACACGCTTGCGTGGGCTCGGCCTGGTCGGCGAGCAGGGCGATCAGGGTCGAGTCCAGCACGATCGCGCCCTTGTGACAGTTGCGCATATACGCCAGCAACGCATCCGGCTCGGTTTCCTTGAGCACATAACCGCTGGCGCCCAGGCGCAAGGCCGTGAGCAACTCGGCGCGGTCCATGGAGGCAGTGAGCACCACCACCTGGCAATCCAGGCGCAACTGGCGCAGTTCATCCAGCACCTGCAAACCACTCAGGCCAGGCATGTGCAAATCCAGCAGCACCTGTTGCGGCGTCAGGCTCACGGCCAGGTTGATGCCCTCGCGGCCGCTGGCTGCCTGCCCCACCACTTCGAAGTCGCCGCTGGCATCGAACAACTGCGCCAGGCCCTTGCGAAACAACGGGTGATCATCGATCAGTAATAAGGTCGTGCAGTCCATCGAGACTCCCCTGTGGCAGATCGTGGTGGCGACGCAGGCCAAGGTGCACACGCACCCCGTGCGGGCGGATCGCTTCTATGCTCAGCCGTGCGCCGATGCTGGCGGCGCGCTCGCGGATAATCGCCAGGCCGAAATGGTTGTGCTCGTCGCAAGCCGGGATCAAGCCGATGCCATCGTCTTCCACCGACACCGAGGCGTCGCCGTCCTGGGCCTGGCGCAGTTCGATGCGCACATGGCGCGCGTGGGAATGCCGCACCGCGTTGGCCAGGGCTTCGCGAATGATCTGCAGGATCTGCAATTCGGTTTCCGGGCTCAGGGCATCGTCGGCCAGGCGGTTGTCGAGTTCGAAGACAATGATGCAGCGCCGCGAGAACTCCGCGACCGAGTCGGCCAGGGCCTGGCGCAGCGAGCGCCCGTCCATGGTCAGGCGCGCACTGGTGATCAGCTCGCGCACCTGGCGTTGCAGCTGGCTCAGGCCGCTGCACAGGTCCTGCAGGGCCGGCTCGCCCAACTGCGACTGCAAGCCATGGGCCTGGAACGACAGGTAGCCCAACTGCTGCGCCACCGAATCGTGCAGCTCGCGGGCCAGGGCGCCGTGGCGGGAGGTCGCCTGTTTGCGCTGCTGCTCGCGGTTTTGACTGCGCAGGCGCACGCTCACGCCTACCGCCTGCGCCGCCTCTTCGAGTAACTGGCGCCAACTGGCACCGGCCCGCCGGGGGGTGTCGAGCAGCAATGCGCCCTTTTCACCCTCGGGCAAGGCGCACACCAGACGGTGCACGCCCCGTTGCCGGCACGGTCCGCAGGCTTGGGGAGCGTCCGTCACGCTGGCGTCGCGCCAGGGGCAACGCGCGACCTCCTGGCAACCGTCGACCCACCCGCGCCGCGTCGGGCCCAGGTCTTCGCCGCCGAGGATCAGGTTAAGCCTGGCAGGCGGCAGCAGTGCGTCGAAACGGTCCAGGAAACCCGACAAGGCACCGTCAGCGTGCAAGGGCAACCCGGCCAACAACCTGCGCACACTGCGCGCCTGTTCGGGGCGTACAGGCCCCAACCAGAGCGGCCAGCCTTTTGGTCGTGTCAGCACTCTTTGATAACTCCCCGTCCGGTTGCTCTGCGTGGTCAAAAGACCCAGCAACTTCCATGCCCCGAATGGCCGGCGCGCAAGGCTTATCTCCAAAGGCATAGCCCTTTTTCCAGATTGAGAAGATTTTCCCCATAGGAAAGTATCTCTCCCAACAGGAAACAAAAACGCACCGTGGAGAGCCCGCATGACGCCTACCCGCAGCCGCCCCATCGTGGTGATGCAATCAGCCGCCGCCAGCGCAGCGTTCATCAGCGAACTGCACATGCCCGTGCTGTTGAACGGCGAACACCCTGACTTTGCGCGACGCCTGCAACAGGCACTGGCCAGCGCCACCGTGGGTTGCCGGCTCTACCTGCTGGGCGACGAAGCCTTTATCTGGCGTGTACACGGCGAGGCCCGCGTCGCGGCCTGGAAGACCACGAAATCGACATGACCTGCACCACCCCCGGCCTGCGCCAGGTGTATTGCGCGCACTGCGGCCTGACCCAGGCGGCCGGGCCGGCGCCGCTGTTGAACTGCATCGGCTGCCACGTCGGGCTGGAGGTGCGCACGCATTTTTCCCGGCGCCTGGGGGCGTATCTCGGCGTGTGCATCAACCCCGACCAGCCCTATGCGGGGTTCCAGCCATGAGCGCGGCCCTCAAGGTCCAGGTCAGCGCAGCACGCATGCTCACGCCGGTGGTGCGCGAATTCACCCTGACGCCCGCCACGGGCAGCCTGCCCGGCTTCTCGCCCGGCAGCCATGTGCAGGTGCACCTGCCGCTGGCCGAAGGCACGCTGCGCAACGCCTACTCACTCACCAGCGACCCGGCGCACCCCCAGCACTACCGCATCGCCGTGCGCCTGCAAGACGCCTCGCGCGGTGGCTCGCAGTACCTGCACAAGCAGGTGCAGGTCGGCGACACCTTGCAGATTTCACCGCCGGCCAATCTGTTCGCGCCCCATGGCACCGCACGCCTGCATATCCTCATTGCCGCCGGGATCGGTATCACGCCGTTCATGGCCTATATCGCCGCGATGGAACAACAGCAGGCCGACTTCGAACTGCATTACCTGTTCCGTCCGGGCCTCAGCGACGCCTATCTCGACGAGTTACAAGAGCGCCTCGGCCCGCGCCTGCACACCTACGATCGGCGCCCGGACCTAGACCGGATCCTCGGCAACCGACCGCTGGGCAGCCACATCTACACCTGTGGTCCGCAGCCCTTGCTCGAGGCGGTTGAGCAACATGCCACACGCCTCGGCTGGCCGCTCAAGCGTGTGCATTCGGAAGCGTTCAAAGGCGCACAACCCGGCATGCCATTCGACCTGCACCTGTTGCGCAGCGGCCGGCGCCTGCGGGTCGAGGCCGAGCAAAGCCTGCTCGAAGCCCTGGAGCAGGCCGGCCTGCAAGTGCCCAACCTGTGCCGTGGCGGGGTCTGCGGCCAGTGCATCACGCGCCACACCGGCGGCGCCATCGAACACCGTGACAGCTTCCTCAGCCCGGCCGAGCAGGCCGACTTTCTGATGCCCTGCGTCTCGCGCGGCAGCGGCCCCTGCGTTTCGCTGGACCTCTAGGAGTGAATGCCATGCCGATTCAATCAAGCCCAGTGCTGAGCTATCGCGACGATTTCAGTTTTCGCAACAGCCCGGCGGCGATCCGGCGTTTTCCCTTTCCCTTTATCGAGGACAGCTACCTGTACTCGGTGAATATCGAACCGGCCCTCTCCCGCGACCCCGGCTCGATCTATGAGCACGCCTTCGACATCGACGAGCACTACCGCTCGGAAATGGCCGAGCGCGCCCTGGTGCTGGACAAGGACCCGCGCCGCTACCTGGTGATGCCCCACATGCAAGTGGCGGCCTGGGATGCGCTGCAAATGATCATGGAACACCTGACCGCCGACTACCCGCAGTGGTTCAGCCTGACGCGCAACGGCGAGCGCTGGCAGTGGCGCAACCACCTGCTGGACATCGACCAGGCCTTCATCTTCGGCGATGCCGCCAGCCTGCCCTGCGCGCCGCTGGAGTACATCGGCCGTCAGGTGCAGGGGGATTTCGCCCTGCTCGACCAGCGCGACGGCGACCTGTACATGGACGCCGGCCTGGTCACCAGCCCGGCCGACTGGTCGCTGGCGTTCGACGCCGGCATGAGTTTCAAGCAATGGCACGCACCGGTGCCCATGGCCCATCAGATGGGCGTGTTCGAACGGGCGCTGAAGTACCTGCTCAACCTGCAGGTCGGCCAGCCCGTGCGGCGCCCGAACTGGACCCTGACCATCAACCCGCGCCTGGATTCGTCGCCGGAAACCTTCCATGAATGGGGCGCCGATCGCGGCCAGATCACCGCGCAAAACGTCGGGCAACAGGTGCACCTGCGCGTCGAGCTGCAAGTGATGGCGCGCCTGCCGCGCAGCCACGCGGTGATGTTCAGCATCCGTACCTACCTGATCAGCCTGGACGAGTTGGTCACGCAACCTGGCTGGGGCTGTCGCCTGCACCGTGTGCTGCGCGACCTGCCCGACCCCATCGCCGACTACAAGGGCATGACCCGCTACCGCCACACCCTGGTCGAGTGGCTGAGCCAGTTCGACCCACAGGCCTGACGCCCCTTCTTCTACGACAAGGAACCTCACATGACCCACTCATGGCGTATTTCTGCATTGGCCGAACGGCACCGCGCCCTCGGCTCGAACCTCGAAGACTGGAACGGCATGGGCACTGCCTGGACCTACAGCAGTGACCTCGCCGACCACCATCAGGCGATCCGTACCCGCGCCGGGCTGATGGACGTGTCCGGCCTGAAAAAAGTCCATTACGTGGGCCCCCACGCCGAGAGCCTGTTGCAGTGGGCCACCACCCGCGACATCGCCAAGCTTTACCCCGGCAAATCGGTGTATGCCTCGATGCTCGATGAGGATGGCAAATTCGTCGATGACTGCATCGTCTACCGCACCGGCCCCAACGCGTTCATGGTGGTGCATGGCGCCGGCACCGGGCATGAAATGCTCGTGCGCTCGGCCCAGGGCCGGCAAGTGGCGGTGCTGTTCGATGACGACCTGCACGACCTGTCGCTGCAAGGCCCGCTGGCGGTGGATTTCCTCGCCGAACACGTGCCCGGCATCCGCCAACTGGCGTACTTCCACCACCTGCAAACCCGCCTGTTCGACCGCCCGGTGATGATCTCCCGCACCGGCTACACCGGCGAACGTGGCTATGAGATTTTCTGCAAGGCCGCCGATGCGCCGTTCCTGTGGGACAGCATCCTCGAACAAGGGGCGAGCCTGGGGATCATCCCCTGCGCCTTCACCGCCCTGGACTGGCTGCGGGTGGAAAGCTCGCTGATGTTTTTCCCCTACGACAACTCGCAGATGTACCCCTTCGCCGACCAGAAGGCCGGCGACACCCTCTGGGAAATGGGCCTGGACTTCACCGTTTCCCCTGGCAAGCACGCCTTCCGTGGCGCCGAAGAACACCTGCGCCTGCGCGGCCAGGAGCGCTTCAAGATCACCGGCGTGCTGCTTGAGGACGCCCGCGCCGCCGAGGCCGGCGACACCGTGTGGCAGGGCAACCAGCAAGTCGGCGTGATCACCTGCGGCATGTATTCGCGCCTGAGCAAACGCTCGATGGCCATCGCGCGCATGGGCGTCGCCTGTTCCGAACCCGGTATTGCCTTGCAGGTTCGCGGCAGCCTTGAGGCCAGCGCCAGCACCCACGCCCTGCCCTTCGACGACCCGCAAAAGACCAAGCGCACGGCCAAGGGCTGAACCTTCCTTCACTGAATTCAGGAGCCTTCGATGGACGCCTCCCGCGAACATTACATCCTCAAGATCACCTGCCCGGCGGCGTCCGGGATTGTCGCCGCGATCAGCGCTTGCCTGGCCCAACAGCAGTGCTACATCAGCGAACTGGCGCAGTTCGACGATGAGTTCACCGGGCAGTTTTTCATGCGCGCGGTATTCCGTTTCAACACCGGCGTGAGCGGCGACATCGGCGCCCTGCGCGAGGGCCTCGGCGACCTCGCCGGTGGCTTCGACATGCACTGGCAGTTGTTCAGCTCACGCCAACCGACCCGCGTGCTGCTGATGGTCAGCAAGTTCGACCACTGCCTCACCGACCTGCTCTACCGCCACCGCAAGGGCGAGATGGACATGCACATCACCGCCGTGGTCTCCAACCACCTGGACCTGCGGGCGATGGCCGAGCGCGAAGGTATCCGCTTCATCTACCTGCCGATCACCCAGGACACCAAGGCCAGCCAGGAAGCCGAGCTGATGCGCATCGTCGAAGACACCCAGACCGACTTGGTGGTGCTCGCGCGCTACATGCAGATCCTGTCCGACGGCCTGTGCCAGCAACTCTCGGGCCGGGCGATCAATATCCACCACTCGTTCCTGCCCGGTTTCAAGGGCGCCAAGCCCTACCACCAGGCCTATGACCGTGGCGTCAAACTGATCGGCGCCACCGCCCACTACGTCACCAGCGACCTGGATGAGGGCCCGATCATCGAGCAGGAAATCCAGCGCGTTGACCATACCCACCTGCCCGACTCGCTGGTCGCCATCGGCCGTGACACCGAAACTGTGGCCCTTTCCAAAGCCCTGAAATACCACCTGGAACACCGGGTGTTCATCAACCAGGACAAGACAGTGATCTTTCGCTGAAGCCTTCAGGAGGCACGCTCATGACCCTACGTGTTGCAATCATCGGCGCCGGCCCGTGTGGCCTGGCGCAACTTCGCGCGTTCCAGTCGGCCCGCGACAAAGGTGCCGCCATCCCGGACCTGGTGTGTTTCGAAAAACAGCAGGACTGGGGCGGCATGTGGAACTACACCTGGCGCACCGGCCTCGACGAGAACGGCGAGCCGGTGCATGGCAGCATGTACCGCTACCTGTGGTCCAACGGCCCCAAGGAATGCCTGGAGTTCGCCGACTACACCTTCGAAGAACATTTCGGCCGGCCCATCGCCTCCTACCCGCCGCGTGAAGTGCTGTGGGACTACATCAAGGGCCGCGTGGAAAAGGCCGGCGTGCGCGACTACATCCGCTTCAACAATGTGGTGCGCCAAGTCACCTTCGACGAACAGAGCCAGCGCTTCACCCTCTACGCCCACGACTACACCAGCGACACCTTGACCTGTGAAGAATTCGACTACGTGATCAACGCCTGCGGCCACTTCTCTACGCCCAAGGTGCCGTACTTCGACGGCTTCGAACAGTTCGCCGGACGCATCCTGCATGCCCACGATTTTCGCGAGGCGCTGGAGTTCAAGGACAAGGACCTGCTGATCGTCGGCAGCAGCTATTCGGCCGAGGACATCGGCTCGCAATGCTACAAATACGGCGCGCGCAGCATCACCAGTTGCTACCGCAGTGCGCCCATGGGCTATGCCTGGCCGGAAAACTGGGAAGAAAAACCGCTGCTCCAGCGCCTGGAAAACAACCGCGCGTACTTTGTCGATGGCAGCAGCAAGCACATCGACGCGGTGATCCTGTGCACCGGCTACAAGCACCACTTCCCGTTCCTGCCGGACGCACTGAGCCTCAAGACCGACAACCGCCTGTGGCCGATGAACCTCTACAAGGGCGTGTTCTGGGAACCCAACCCCCGCCTGATCTACCTCGGCATGCAGGACCAGTGGTACTCCTTCAACATGTTCGACGCCCAGGCCTGGTATGCCCGCGATGTGATCCTCGGGCGCATTCAACTGCCCAACCACGCCGACATGGTCGCCGACAGCCAGCAATGGCACGCACGGGAACAGACCCTGGAAACCAACCAGCAGATGTTCGAGTACCAGGGCGCCTATATCCAGCAACTGGTGGACGCCACCGACTACCCGAATTTCGACATCGCCGCGGTCAACGACACCTTTCTGCACTGGAAGCACGACAAGGCGGAAAACATCATGGGCTATCGCGACAAGTCCTATCGCTCGCTGATGACCGGCACCCAGTCGCCGCCGCACCACACGCCGTGGTTGCAGGCCCTGGATGACTCGATGGCGGCGTACCTGGGTGAGCCCACGACGCCCATCAAGTCGGTCGGCTGATGATGAATGCACCGCGTGTTTCCCATCCCCGAGAGCCCGGGCTGTTTGCCCGCGCGCCGAACCTGGAACGCTACCGCGTGGCCGCCGGCGGCGTAACCCTGGTCGACTTGCAGCCCGGCGACGGCCTGCACGTGATCGACGTCGAAGGCCGGCAAACCTGCGCGCTGCTGGCCCTCGACGTCGGCGGTCGCAGCGCCCTGGCGAGCTGGGGCCTTAGCGGGTCAACGGCTTGCAGCGTGCCAGGGCGTATCGGCCAGGCGCTCCAGCGGCGCGGCATCGACGCACAGGCATTGCCGCTGGCGGCCTCGCTCTGGGACGCCGACACCCCGCCCGGCCACAGCCGGCAGTTTGTCGCCGAGGACGCGCTGCTGGTGATTGTCGCCGCCCCCGCCGAGGCCACCGCCGTCGACCGCCAATACCGGCCCAGCGAGCTGCGTCTGATAGTGACGCGGGCCAACCCGTCGCCGCTGCTGGTGCCCGCCCTGCCCGAGCCGTTGGGCGATGTACTCGACGAATTCACCCTGCGCGCAGGCACGGCCCGCAGCTACACCGTCGCCAAGGGGCAGTACATCCAAGTGCTGGACGTCGCGGGTCGCCAGTGTTCGGACTTCGTTGCCCTCGACCGGCGTGCCCTGGATCGCGGTGTGGAGCTAGACCTGGACCAGACCGTCACGCGCACCCTGAACGGCAGCGCCTACCCGGCACCGGGGCTGTTCTCGAAGTTTTTCGACCGCCATCTGCAACCGATGCTGGACGTGGTGCAAGACACCGTCGGGCGCCACGATTCATTCGCCCTGGCCTGCGCTGCGCGCTACTACGAAACCCATGGCTATTTCGGGCACGACAACTGCAGCGACAACCTCAGCCGCGTCCTTGCGCCCCATGGCGTGCAGGCGCGCAACGGCTGGCCGGCGATCAATTTTTTCTTCAACACCGGTATCGATGCGCACCAGCAGATGACCCTGGATGAGCCCTGGTCGCGGCCCGGCGATTATGTGCTGCTGCGGGCCATGACCGACCTGCTGTGTGGCAGTACCTCGTGCCCGGATGACATTGACCCGGCCAATGGCTGGAACCCGACCGATATCCATGTCCGCATCTATAGCGAGAAGGAGCGTTTTTCCATCGCCATGAGCACTCGAACCACGGCGGATGCCGACCCGATCCTCACCCGTGAGTCCGCGTTCCACTCACGCACCAGCGCCCTCACCGGCAGCTTCACTGACTACCGCAACTGGTGGCTGCCGCTGCGCTACGACGGCTATGGCGCCACCGAGGAATACCTCGGTTGCCGCGAACGGGTGGCGGTGATGGACCTGACCGCCCTGCGCAAATTCGAAATCATCGGCCCCGACGCCGAAGCCCTGTTGCAGTACTGCCTGACCCGCGATGTACGGCGCTGGCGGTGGGCCAGGTGGTGTATTCGGCGATGTGCCACGCACACGGCGGCATGCTCGACGACGGCACCCTGCTGCGCCTGGGCCCGGACAACTTCCGCTGGATCTGCGGCGAAGACTACGCCGGCGTGTGGTTGCGCGAACAGGCACAGAAACTGGGCATGAAGGTGTGGGTCAAGTCCGCCAGCGAGCAGATTCACAACCTGGCGGTGCAAGGGCCGCTGAGTCGCGAGCTGCTCAAGCAGATGGTCTGGACCCCGCCCACGCAACCGAGTGTGGAAACCCTCGGCTGGTTTCGCTTCCTGGTCGGTCGGCTGGACGGTTTCGACGGCTGCCCGTTGATGATTTCGCGCACCGGCTACACCGGCGAACTGGGCTTTGAGGTGTGGTGCCAGCCCGAAGACGCCGAACGGATCTGGGACCGCATCTGGCAACTCGGCCAACCCTTGGGCCTGGTGCCCCTGGGCCTGGAAGCCCTGGACCTGCTGCGCATCGAAGCCGGGCTGATTTTCGCCGGGTACGAGTTCAGCGACCAGACCGATCCGTTCGAGGCCGGTATCGGTTTCAGCGTGCCGCTCAAGAGCAAGACCGATGACTTTATCGGTCGTGATGCCTTGCTGCGGCGTAGCGCCCATCCCAGCCACAAGCTGGTCGGCCTGCACCTGAGCGGCAACGAGACCGCCCACCATGGCGACCCGGTGTACCAGGGCCGGGCCCAGGTCGGAGTGATCACCAGTGCCTGCCGCTCACCGCTGCTGGCCAGCAATATCGCGCTGTGCCGGGTCGACGTGAGCTGCGCCGAGCCCGGCACTGAACTGGAGATTGGCAAAGTCGATGGCCTGCAGAAGCGCATCAGCGCCACGGTCAGCGCAGCGATTTTCTACGACCCGGACAAAAGCCGGGTGCGTAGCTGATCGTCCCGAAACGGGTGTGCCACCGCATTTTGACTGCCCCAACCTAACCGCTATTCAGACATGGGAATACGAAGATGGAAGCGACGACGTTCGAGGCTGTACCGCAGGCTGCCGGCTCGGTGGGCAGCCTGCACCGCAAGATCGATTGGCGCGGGGCATTCTGGGTCGCCAGTGGCGTGCCCGCGCTGGTGTTGTTCTCCATCGGCGCGATTGCCGCCACGGTGGGCAAACCGGCGTGGATCGTGTGGATCGTGTCGATCCTGTTCGGGTTTATCCAGGCCTTCACCTACGCCGAGATCGCGGGGCTGTTCCCGCACAAATCCGGCGGCGCCTCGGTGTACGGCGCGGTGGCCTGGGTGCGCTACAGCAAGCTGATCGCACCGGTGTCGGTGTGGTGCAACTGGCTGGCCTGGTCACCGGTGCTGTCCATTGGTTCAGGGTTGGCGGCGGGGTATATCCTCACCGCGCTGTTTCCCGCTGATGCACTGATCAACACCTGGCAACTGACGCTGTTGGACCTGAGCTGGGTCAAGAGCGGCCTGTCGTTGCGTATCAACGCGACATTCGGCATTGGCCTGCTGATCCTGCTCACGGTGTTTGCCGTGCAGCACGGCGGCATCCTGCGGTCGGCGCGCCTGACCCTGGTGCTCGGCGTCACCTCGTTGATTCCGCTGCTGCTGGTGGGCGTGGTGCCGTTGTTCACTGGGGATGCGACCCAGGCCAACTTCCTGCCGCTGTATCCCTTGGCCCATGACGCGGCCGGGCAAGTCATCGATGGCCCGTGGGATATTTCCGGCTGGTCGCTGATGGCCGGCGGGCTGTTCATGGCGGCGTGGTCCACCTACGGCTTTGAAACGGCGGTGTGCTACACCCGTGAGTTCAAGGACCCCAAGCGCGACACCTTCAAGGCGATCTTCTACGCCGGCCTGCTGTGCATCCTGGTGTTCACCCTGGTGCCGCTGGCGTTTCAAGGCAGCCTCGGGCTGGGCCAACTGGTGACGCCAGCGGTGCTCGATGCCAGCGGCGCAGTCGTCACGCCCGCGGTGTACAGCGGCCTGCTCTCGCCCGCGATCTACAGCGGCATGGGCGTCGGCCAGGTGTTGGCCGACAGCATCGGCGGCGGCAAGGTGGTGGCCAATATCGTGTTGATCATGCTGGTGCTGGCGACGTTGCTGGCGATCATGACCTCGATGTCCGGCTCGTCGCGCACCCTGTATCAGGCGTCGGTGGATGGCTGGTTGCCCAAATACCTGGGACGCACCAATGAACACGGCGCGCCGACGGCGGCGATGTGGACTGACCTGTCGTTCAACCTGCTGCTGTTGCTGATGTCGGACTATGTGTTCGTGCTTGCGGCGTCCAACGTCAGCTACATCATCTTCAACTTCCTCAACCTCAATGCCGGCTGGATCCACCGCCTGGACCGCCCCGACTGGGTCCGCCCGTACAAAGCCCCCACCGTTTTGCTGGCGGCCGGCGGCGTGCTGAGTTTCGTCAACCTGGCCTGCATGGGCCTGGGCGCGGACATCTGGGGCGCAGGCACGCTGGTCACCGGTTTGCTGCTGGCGCTGCTGATCCTGCCGGTGTTCTGCTACCGCCACTATGTGCAGGACAAGGGCCGCTTCCCCGCCGCCATGCTCACTGACCTGTATATCCAGGCCGATGACGGCCAACGCCGCGCCGGCTGGCTGCCCTATGCCACGCTGGTCGCCGGTGTGCTGGTGGTGTATGCCTGCCATCAACTGGTAGCCTGAGCCTTCTGGCCTGCCTATGGCTGAGGGATTCTTATCCCTCAGCGCCTTATTTCCCCAGACAACGGTGACGCTTTTGACCAGCTCTCTCCCCACGCTTGCCCGCGATATCGACGGCAAGGCCATCTCTGCCCAGGTGCTCGACGAGGTTCGCGAAGAGGTCCTGCTGCTAGCCTCGCAGCAAATCTACCCGGCCCTGGCGGTATTGCTGGTGGGCGATGACCCGGCCAGCCATGTCTACGTGCGTAATAAGCTGCTGCGGGCCAAGGAAGTCGGGATTCGCTCCCTGGAATACCGGCTGCCGGAGGATGCCAGCCAGGCGCAGGTGCTGGACCTGCTTGCCCAGTTGAATGCCGACACGTCGGTCAACGGCATCCTGGTGCAGTTGCCGCTGCCGGCGCATATCGACGAGGCGGCAGTGATCCACGCGATTGACCCGATCAAGGATGTGGATGGCTTCCACCGCGAAAACGTCGGCGGCCTGGTGCAAGGCATCGACGTGCTCACGCCCTGCACGCCCAGCGGCTGCATGCGCCTGCTGCACGAAACCTGCGGCGACTTGAGCGGCCTGCACGCGGTGGTGATTGGCCGTTCGAACATCGTCGGCAAACCCATGGCAACCCTACTACTGCAGGCCAACTGCTCGGTCAGCGTGGTGCACTCGCGCAGCGTCGATGCACCGGCGTTGTGCCGTTTGGCCGACATCGTCGTCGCCGCCGTAGGCCGGCCGCAGTTGATCGATGCCAGTTGGCTCAAGCCCGGCGCAGTGGTCATTGATGTGGGGATCAACCGCATCACCACCGAGACCGGCACGCGGCTGGTGGGGGATGTGGATTACGCCAGCGCACGCACCGTGGCCAGCGCGATCACGCCAGTGCCCGGCGGTGTGGGGCCAATGACGATTGCCTACCTGCTGAAGAACACCCTGGTGGCGAGCCAGCTGCAACGCAGCAAGGCAAATGCGGGAGGGGACTTGCCCCCGATGGCCGTAGCTCAGCTACAACCAAGCTGACTGACAGACCGCTGTAGGCGCATAGGTATCCACAACGGTAACCACGATGCGAAGCGAGCCGCTCTTGCTGTAGATCTTGATCTTGATCTTGATCTC
>NZ_JADDUM010000312.1 GCF_015163715.1 Pseudomonas cyclaminis | reverse complement strand
CCCGATTGCGGTGGGTCAGCTACAGATAAGCTGGCTGATACATTGCCATCGGGGGCAGCCTCCACACTAGACCTCAGTGGAGCTGAGAATCAGGCGTCGTCGCCCTCATCATCATCCCCACCGTCCACCTTCATCCCCAACTCCTTGATCTTGCGCGTCAGGGTATTGCGACCCCAACCCAGCAACACCGCAGCGTCGCGACGGCGGCCGGCAGTGTGCTTCAACGCGGTCTCGATCATGATCCGCTCAAACGCCGGCACGGCGCTGTCCAGCAGGTTCGATTGGCCACGTGCCAGCGCCTGGTCGGCCCATTGGCGCAGCGCTTGCTCCCAGTTGGTTACCGGGGCTGAGTCCTGCGGCAGGCTCAACAGCTCCGGCGGCAGGTCGCTGATGTGCACTTCGCGCCCGGAGGCCATCACGGTGATCCAGCGGCAGGTGTTCTCCAGCTGGCGCACGTTGCCTGGCCACGGCAGGTTTTTCAGGTATTCCTCGGTTTCGCTTTTGAGCAGCTTCGGCTCGACGGCCAGCTCCTGGGCGGCGCGGCTGAGGAAGTGGCGGGCGAGGGTCGGGATGTCTTCGCGGCGGTCCGACATGCGAGGAATGTGGATACGGATCACATTGAGGCGGTGGAACAAGTCCTCACGGAACTTGCCCGCGTGCACCAGGGTTTCGAGGTTCTGGTGGGTCGCCGCGATGATGCGCACATCGACCTTGACCGGCGTGTGGCCACCGACGCGGTAGAACTCGCCGTCCGCCAGAACGCGCAGCAGGCGTGTCTGGGTGTCGGCCGGCATATCGCCGATCTCATCGAGGAACAGTGTGCCGCCGTCCGCTTGTTCAAAGCGCCCGCGCCGCAGGTTGGCCGCGCCGGTGAATGCGCCTTTCTCATGGCCGAACAGCTCGGACTCCATCAAATCCTTGGGAATCGCCGCCATGTTCAGTGCGATAAACGGCGACGCCGCCCGTGGGCTGTGACGGTGCAGGGCATGGGCCACCAACTCTTTACCGGTACCCGACTCGCCGTTGATCAGCACGGTGATGTTGGAGTGGCTCAAACGCCCGATGGCGCGAAACACTTCCTGCATCGCCGGTGCTTCGCCGATGATTTCCGGGGTGCGGGTCAGGGCCGGTGGGGCTTCCTGGTTCTGCTGTTCCTGGGCGTGCTGGTTGGCGCGCTTGACCAGCGCCACGGCCTCGTCGACGTCGAACGGCTTGGGCAGGTATTCAAACGCGCCGCCCTGGTAGGACGCGACAGCGCTGTCCAGGTCCGAGTGCGCGGTCATGATGATCACCGGCAGGCGCGGGTGCTGCTCGCGAATCCGTGCCAACAGGTCCAGGCCACTGCGCCGGGCATGCGGATGTCGGAGATGATCACGTCGGGCTGCTGGCGCGCCAGGCGGCTCATCACGCCATCGGCGCTGTCGAAGCTCTGGGTGGTCATGCCTTCCTGTTGCAAGGCTTTCTCGAGGACCCAGCGGATGGAACGGTCGTCATCGACGATCCAGACGGTTTCACTACGGCTCATGTCGAAGGGGCTCCTTGTTCCAGTGGCAGAAAGATCGAGAACGTGGTGTGACCCGGATGGCTCTCACACTCGATCAAGCCCTGATGCTGGCTGATGATGTTCTGGGTAATGGCCAGGCCCAGCCCGGTACCGTCCGGGCGGCCGCTGACCATGGGAAAGAAAATGGTTTCCTGCAGTTCCACAGGAATGCCCGGGCCGTTGTCGATGATCTCGACCTTGGTCACCAGGCGATGGCGCACGTGGCCGATGGTGAACTGGCGCAGGGCGCGGGTGCGCAGGCTGATGCGGCCCAGGCGCAGCTCGTTCTGGCTGCTGATGGCCTGCATCGCGTTGCGCACGATATTGAGCACCGCCTGGATCATCTGCTCGCGGTCGATCAACACGTCAGGAATGCTCGGGTCGTAGTCGCGCACCAAGGTGATGCAGCCCTGGCTCTCGGCCTCGACCAGTTGGCAGACACGCTCCAGCACCTCGTGCACGTTGGTCATCGCCAGGGACGGCAGCTTGTTGGAACCGAGCATGCGGTCCACCAGGTTACGCAGGCGGTCGGCTTCTTCGATGATGACGTTGGTGTAGTCCTTGAGGTGCTCCTCCGGCAGCTCGCGGGCCAGCAACTGCGCTGCGCCACGGATGCCGCCCAGCGGGTTCTTGATCTCATGGGCGAGGCCGCGCACCAGCATCTTGCTGGTTTCCTGCTTGGACAACTGCGCTTCCTCCTTGGTGATGCGCAGCAGGCGGTCACGAGGATGTACTTCGAGCAGCAGCAGGGTGGTGCCGTTGCTCAGGATCGGGGTCACGGCGTAGTCGACAGTCAATGTCTGGCCGGTAAGGGCGGTGAGCATCGCTTCTCGCTTGGTGAACGGGTGTGCCTGCTCCACGGCCTGGCGCAACGAGCTCAAGGCTTCGGCCGACTCGGTGAACAGCTCGCTGATGAACTGCCCATGGCTGCGCTGGCCGCTGATGGCCAGGAGCATCTCCGCCGCCGGGTTCATGTACTCAAGACGCAAATCGTCATTGAGCAGGATGGTCGCGGTGGTCAGGTTGTCGAGTAGCAAACGGTGCAGTGCATCGCTGATGGTCATCAGGACCTCTTTTGGAGCAAGGCGCGGGCTTGAGGCACACGCTGATACAAGGAAAATGCAAAAACCAAACCAAGGCTCCGAAAAGAAGCGTTAAAGCCTTGAAATGGGGGTTTGAGGCGCGAAACTGTGGCGTTCTGCCAGTCTGCTCGGGAAGTTTCGAACCAAAATGGGCTGGACAGGTGGGAAGGGTGCAGCTAATCGCACCAATATAGTGCGATTTGCTGCAGTCTGTTCAGGTAGCCGAAAAAAGCAGTTAGCCGGGGTAAATGCACAGCTCGGCCGTAGCGCGGATCATGGCCAGTTGGCGAAGCGGGTCATTCAGTGGTTCGTGTACGGCGGCCGCCAGCCATTGCGGGCACTGCGGGTCGGTGCGCTGGGGCGTGAAGTCCGCCAGTTGTTGCAACAGGCGTTTTTGCAATTGGTCCAGCTGCGGGCGAATCTGCTTTACCAGGTCCGGGCGCGGATCGTCGGGTGCCTTGCCCTGGAGCTGCCAGTCGGACAGGTGGGTGTATTGCACCAGCTTGTTCGCCTCGATCTGCGCCGAGAAAAACTGCTCGGCGGCGGCGGGGTCAAGTTTGTAGGTCGGGGCCTGGGCGCCGACGCTGGCGATCACCTCTTGCTCGCGCTTTCTGTCTTCCACTGGCTTGTGACTGTCCCATTTGCTCAGCGCCACCTGGTCGGCAATTTCCAGGCGTTCGGCGATGCTGTTGAGCAGGGGTTCAAGCGTGGGTGGTGCGGCAAAAGCACCGGCGCTGGTGAGCAATAAGGTGAGTGCAAGTGGAAGCTTCAAGAGGTGACCTCCTAGGATTGGGCAAAAAAAAAGACCTCCCGAAGGAGGCCTTTTTCATCACGCTACGTCAAGCAGCGCTACCGGATCAGCAGCTGTAGTACAGCTCGTATTCCAGTGGGTGTACGAAGGTGCGAACCTTGATTTCTTCTTCGCTTTTCAGGCCGATGTAAGCGTCGATGAAGTCGTCGCTGAACACGCCGCCTTTGGTCAGGAACGCACGGCCCTTGTCCAGCTCTTCCAGGGCTTCTTTCAGGCTGCCGCACACTTGTGGGATCTCTTTGGCCTCTTCAGGCGGCAGGTCGTACAAGTTTTTGTCGGCGGCGTCGCCAGGGTGGATCTTGTTCTGGATACCGTCCAGGCCGGCCATGACCAGGGCAGCGAAGGCCAGGTACGGGTTGGCTGCCGGATCCGGGAAGCGGGCTTCGATACGGCGAGCGCGAGGGCTGGATACGTAAGGAATACGGATCGAAGCGGAACGGTTGCGCGCCGAGTAGGCCAGCATTACTGGAGCTTCGAAACCTGGGACCAGACGCTTGTAGGAGTTGGTCGACGGGTTGGTGAAGCCGTTCAGGGCCTTACCGTGCTTGATGATGCCGCCGATGAAGTACAGGGCGGTGTCGGACAGGCCGGCATAACCTTCGCCAGCGAAGGTGTTCTTGCCATCTTTGGCGATGGACAGGTGAACGTGCATACCCGAACCGTTATCGCCGTACAGCGGCTTAGGCATGAAGGTAGCGGTACGGCCGTAGGCAACGGCAGTGTTGTGTACGCAGTACTTCAGGGTCTGGACTTCGTCAGCCTTGGCCACCAGGGTGTTGAACTTCACACCGATTTCGTTCTGGCCGGCAGTCGCCACTTCGTGGTGATGCACTTCGATGACCAGGCCCATGTCTTCCATGGCGTTGCACATGGAGGTACGGATTTCGTGGTCGTGGTCGAACGGTGGAACCGGGAAGTAACCGCCTTTGATACCTGGACGGTGGCCATGGTTGCCGCCTTCCACGTCCTGGTCGGACATCCACGAACCTTGTTCGGAGTAGATCTTGAACATGGAGCCGGAGATGTCGGACTTGAACTTCACTTGGTCAAAGATGAAGAATTCTGGCTCCGGGCCTACGAATACAGTGTCACCGATACCGGTCGACTTCAGGTATTCCTCGGCACGCTTGGCGATCGCACGTGGGTCGCGGTCGTAGCCTTGCATGGTCGAAGGCTCGATCACGTCGCACACCAGGATCAGGGTGGCTTCTTCGGTGAACGGGTCGAGCACGGCAGTGCTGTCGTCCGGCATCAGGATCATGTCGGAGGCTTCGATGCCTTTCCAGCCAGCGATGGAGGAACCGTCGAACATTTTGCCTTCTTCGAAGAAAGCATCATCCAGCGCATCGCGAGCCGGCATGGTCACGTGGTGCTGAGTGCCTTTGGTGTCCGTGAAGCGCAGATCAATCCATTTAACGTCATGATCTTTGATGAGTTGAACCGACTTCGACATAGTGTCCTCCGGGTGGCTTCGGGCTGGGGTAGTGGAGTTAGCCCTTAGAATGTGGGTGATGCCGGCGCGGATAGTCCGCCATGGCAACCTGCCTCACAAGAGAGCAAATTGCATGCCAGTGCGCCAACATGGGTTTTTTGCTCCAAAAACGCCCCTATAAAGGTGCATTGCGACAAAAGCTCGAATTTGGCGCACCGCAATGTGGCGTTTGTGTTCGCAAATGCACTGCTTTAGTGCGAGTTGAGTGCTGTGCATATTAACTGGTTAAACCTTGAGCGATTTCCGCTATAATCCGCGCCCCCCTTTTTCAGCAGGCCCGGCGCGCGCTGTTTCCATGAAATTAATCGTTAAAGTCTTCCCCGAGATCACCATTAAAAGCCGACCGGTACGGACGCGTTTCATCCGTCAGTTGGCCAAGAACATCCGTGCCGTGCTCCGCGATCTGGACCCGGCTGTGGTGGTGAACGGCGTGTGGGACAACCTCGAACTGGAAACCCGTGTCACCGACGCCAAAGCCTTGAAGGATATGACCGAGCGCCTGAGCTGCATGCCGGGCATCGCGCATTTCCTGCAGGTGGACGAGTACCCGCTGGGCGACTTCGACGACATCACCGAGAAGTGCAAGCAGCACTTCGGCAATGAGATCGAGGGCAAGATTTTTTCGGTGCGCTGCAAGCGCGCCGGCAAGCACCCATTCAGCTCCATGGATGTAGAGAAATACGTCGGCAGCAAGCTGCGTCGCGAGTGTGGCGCCGCCGGAATTTCCTTGAAAACGCCAGAAATTGAAGTGCGCATGGAAATTCGCGACCAACGGTTGTTTGTAATCCACAGCCAGCACAACAGCATCGGCGGCTACCCGCTGGGCGCCCTGGAACAGACCCTGGTATTGATGTCCGGCGGTTTCGATTCCACGGTGGCGGCTTACCAGATCATGCGCCGCGGCCTGATGAGCCACTTCTGCTTCTTTAACCTGGGCGGGCGTGCACACGAATTGGGCGTGATGGAAGTCGCGCACTTTATCTGGAAGAAGTACGGCAGCTCCCAACGCGTGCTATTTGTGAGCGTACCGTTCGAGGAAGTGCTGGGCGAAATTCTCGGTAAAGTCGATAACAGTCATATGGGCGTAGTATTGAAGCGTATGATGTTGCGCGCTGCGTCCCGAATTGCCGATCAGTTGCAGATCGACGCCCTGGTGACCGGCGAAGCGATTTCCCAGGTTTCCAGCCAGACGCTGCCGAACCTGTCGCTGATCGACTGCGTTACCGAGAAGCTGGTATTGCGCCCGCTGATCGCCAGCCACAAGCAGGACATCATTGATTTGGCAGAAGAAATCGGCACCGCCGACTTCGCCAAGCATATGCCTGAATACTGCGGCGTCATTTCGGTGAACCCCAAGACCCACGCCAAGCGCAACCGCGTGGAGTATGAAGAACAACAGTTTGATATGGCAGTTCTGGAGCGTGCGCTGCAGAACGCCAAGCTGGTCCCGATCGATCGTGTTATCGACGAATTGGGCCAGGATGTGCAGATCGAAGAAGTCAGTGAAGCCCTGGCCGGTCAGATCGTTGTCGACATCCGTCATCCGGATGCCGCTGAAGATGAGCCGCTGGAGATTCCTGGCATCGACGTACAAACGCTGCCGTTCTATGCATTGAACGCGCGTTTCAAGGAACTGGATGACAGCCGTCAGTACCTGCTGTATTGCGACAAAGGCGTGATGAGTCGCCTGCATGCCCACCATTTGCTCAGTGAGGGGCATGCCAATGTGCGCGTTTATCGACCGAGCTAAGAGCCCGGGGCTGTTTGCCTGTGGCCTGCGTCACCGGCCCCCCGACTCTGCCGTCAAGCTGTAACGGCAAGGCCTGACTCTACTGTTAATCGCTGCCACGACCTGTCAGCACACCGAATCCTCTGATCGAGATACACAAGTGATCGAAAATCTACGTAACATCGCCATCATTGCTCACGTTGACCATGGTAAAACCACCCTGGTAGACAAACTCCTGCGTCAATCCGGCACCCTGGAGCGCAACGAGCTCAACGACGAGCGCGTGATGGACTCCAACGACCAGGAAAAAGAGCGCGGTATTACCATCCTGGCAAAAAACACCGCTATCAACTGGAACGGCTACCACATCAACATCGTGGACACCCCGGGCCACGCCGACTTCGGCGGCGAAGTAGAACGCGTAATGTCGATGGTTGACTCCGTTCTGCTGCTGGTTGACGCTCAAGACGGCCCTATGCCGCAAACCCGTTTCGTGACCAAGAAGGCTTTCGAAGCCGGCCTGCGTCCGATCGTGTGCATCAACAAGGTTGACCGTCCAGGCGCGCGTCCGGACTGGGTTCTGGACCAGATCTTCGACCTGTTCGACAACCTGGGTGCTACCGAAGAGCAACTTGATTTCCAAGTGATCTACGCCTCGGCCCTGAACGGTATTGCCGGTCTGGAACACACCGCCATGGCGGAAGACATGACCCCGCTGTACCAGGCGATCGTTGACCACGTTCCACCACCGAAGGTTGATCGTGACGGTCCGTTCCAGATGCAAATCTCGGCACTGGACTACAACAGCTTCCTGGGTGTTATCGGCGTTGGCCGTATCGCTCGTGGTAGCGTCAAGCCGAACACCCCGGTTGTCGCCATCGGCGCCGACGGCAAGAAGCGTAACGGTCGTATCCTGAAGCTGATGGGCCACCACGGCCTGCACCGCATCGACGTTGAAGAAGCTTTCGCCGGCGACATCGTTTGCGTGAGCGGTATGGACTCGCTGTTCATCTCCGACACCCTGTGCCAGCCGGACACTGTCGAGGCGATGAAGCCTCTGACCGTTGACGAGCCAACCGTTTCCATGACCTTCCAGGTAAACGACTCGCCTTTCTGCGGTAAAGAAGGCAAGTTCGTGACTTCCCGTAACATCAAGGAACGTCTGGACAAAGAGCTGCTGTACAACGTTGCTCTGCGCGTTGAAGAAGGCGACTCGGCTGACAAGTTCAAGGTTTCCGGCCGTGGTGAGCTGCACCTCTCGGTACTGATCGAAACCATGCGTCGCGAAGGCTTCGAAATGGGCGTTGGTCGTCCAGAAGTGATCATCCGTCAGGTTGACGGCGTGAAGCAGGAACCGTTCGAAAACGTCACCATCGACACCCCTGAAGAATCCCAGGGCAAGGTCATGGAAGAGATGGGCCTGCGTAAGGGCGACCTGACCAACATGGTGCCGGATGGCAAAGGCCGTGTGCGTCTGGAATACAACATCCCTGCTCGTGGTCTGATCGGTTTCCGTAACCAGTTCCTGACCCTGACCAACGGTGCTGGCATCCTGACCTCGATCTTCGATCGCTACGACACCATGAAGTCCGGCGACATGTCCGGCCGTCAGAACGGTGTTCTGGTATCGGTAGAAACCGGCAAGGCACTGACCTACTCCCTGGAAACCCTTCAGGCGCGTGGCAAGCTGTTTGTTGAACACGGTCAAGAGATCTACAACGGTCAGATCGTTGGTCTGAACAGCCGTGACAACGACATGGGCGTCAACCCAACCAAAGGCAAGAAGCTCGACAACATGCGTGCTTCGGGCAAAGACGAAACCATCGCTCTGGTTCCACCTGTTCGCTTCACCCTGGAACAGGCCCTGGAATTCATCCAGGACGACGAGCTGTGCGAAGTTACGCCTAAGTCGATCCGCCTGCGTAAGAAGATCCTGGACGAAGGCGAGCGTACCCGCGCTGCCAAGAAAGCCAAGAACTGAGTTAACTCAGGCTGAATGAAAAACGCCCCCCGGTCGAAAGGCCGGGGGCGTTTTTTTATGTCTGCAGGTTTGGTGGTGGCTTTACCGGCCTTATCGGGGGCAAGCCCCCTCCCACATTTTGATCTGTGAACGCATTCAAGTGTGGGAGGGG
>NZ_JADDUM010000311.1 GCF_015163715.1 Pseudomonas cyclaminis | reverse complement strand
TTTTGACCGCGTTACTCCAGAGCAGCCGCCGGGCCGAAGAATTCGTAGCGGCTCTGTTTCTCCGGCACGCCCAACGCCTTGAGGTGGCGCTTGATCGCGGCCATGAAACCTTTAGGGCCCAGGAAGTAGGCATCCAGGTCGCGCTGCTCAGGCAGCCACGCCGCCAGTTGCTCCTGGCTCAGCAGCCCGACTTTATCCGCCGCCGGGCTCACGCCGTCCTCCTCGGCATAGCAATAAAAACGCTTGAGCTGCGGATGCTGCGCCGCCAGGCCATCCACCCAATCGCGAAACGCATGCACCCCACCGTTGCGCGCACAGTGGATAAAGTGCACCGGGCGCTGTGTGGCCAAGGCCGCTTCGAGCATCGGCAAGGTCGGCGTGATGCCCACGCCGCCGCTGATCAGTACCAACGGTTTATCGCTGGCCGCCAGGGTGAACTCGCCCGACGGCGGGAACAGGTCGATGGTTGCGCCGATGTGCAACTGGTCATGCAGGTAGTTGGACACCCGCCCACCGGCCTCGCGCTTGACGCTGATGCGGTACAGGCCCGCATCGCTCAAGGCCGACAGGGAATAGTTGCGGCGCACTTCTTCGCCATCCAGCACCAGCTTCATGCCGATGTATTGGCCAGGGGCCGCTGCGAGAATCGGCCCGTTATCCAGCGGGGCGAAGTAGAACGAAACGATCTCTTCGCTCTCCTCCACCCGTTTGACCAGCAGGAACGGCCGCGCACCGCGCCAGCCGCCAGGGGCCTGGGCTTTCTCGTCGTAGATTGCCGCCTCGGCGCCAATCAGGATATCCGCCAGTTGGCCGTAGGCGTTGCCCCACGCAGTCATGACTTCAGGCGTGGCAATCTCGCTGCCCAGCACTTCGGAAATCGCCCGCAGCAGGCAGGCGCCAACGATCGGGTAATGCTCCGGCAGGATCTGCAAGGCCACGTGCTTGTTAATGATCTTCGCCACCAGGTCGCCCAGTTGATCGAGCTGGTCGATATGCCGGGCGTACATCAACACGCCGTTGGCCAGGGCGCGGGGCTGGTCGCCGCTGGCCTGGTGGGCCTGGTTGAACAGCGGGCGAACTTCGGGGTACTCCGAGAGCATCATGCGGTAGAAATGGGTGATCAGCGCTTCACCGCCGCTCTCCAGCAGGGGCACGGTGGATTTGACGATGGCACGGTCTTGGGCACTAAGCATGGGAGCCTCCTGGGCTTCTTTACTGATTACCCTTAGCTACTCAGTATTCGTGCCAACTTATAAATCGTTAATTTTCAATAGCTTAAATAAAAAGTAGTCAATATGACTTCCTACGCCTTATAGTCATAAGGACTACAAGGAGTCATTATGACTGCGCAATCGCTGCTCACCACCCTGCTGCCCCTGGTCGCCGACCTGTCCCGTGACCTGCCCGAAGGCGAGCGTTACCGCCGCCTGCTGCAAGCCATGCGCGCCCTGCTGCCGTGCGACGCCGCCGCGTTGCTGCGCCTGGACGGTGAATGGCTGGTGCCGCTGGCGGTCGACGGCCTGAGCGCAGACACCCTGGGCCGGCGCTTCAAGGTCAGCGAGCACCCGCGCTTCGCCGTGCTGCTCGGCAGCGCCGGCGACGCGCTTTGACAGCGACAGCGAATTGCCCGACCCCTACGACGGCCTGGTCGATGGCCTGCACGGGCATCTGGAAGTGCACGACTGCATGGGCTGCCCGTTGTTCGTCGACGACCAGCCGTGGGGCCTGCTAACCCTGGATGCCCTCGACACCGAGCGCTTCGAACGGGTTGAACTGGACGCCCTGCAAGCCTTCGCCAGCCTCGCCGCCGCCACCGTCAACGTGGCCGAACGCATCGAACGCCTGGCCTTGCGCGCCGAAGACGAACACCAGCGCGCCGAAATCTACCGCCAGGCCAGCGGCCAGCAGCACAAGGAAATGATCGGCCAGAGCAAGACCCACAAGCGTCTGGTCGAAGAAATCAAACTGGTGGGCGGCAGCGACCTTACCGTGCTGATCACCGGCGAAACCGGGGTGGGCAAGGAGCTGGTGGCCCAGGCTATCCACGCGGCCTCCCATCGTGCGGATAAACCATTGATCAGCCTCAACTGCGCCGCCCTGCCGGAGACATTGGTGGAAAGCGAGTTGTTCGGCCACGTACGCGGCGCCTTTACCGGTGCGCTGAACGAGCGGCGCGGCAAGTTCGAACTGGCCAACGGCGGCACCTTGTTCCTGGATGAAGTCGGCGAGCTGTCGCTGACCGTGCAGGCCAAGCTGCTGCGGGTGCTGCAAAGCGGCCAGTTGCAGCGCCTGGGCTCGGATAAGGAGCACCGGGTGGATGTTCGCCTGATCGCCGCCACCAACCGCGACCTCGCGGACGAGGTACGCAACGGCCGCTACCGCGCCGACTTCTATCACCGCCTGAGCGTATACCCGCTGCAAGTGCCGGCCCTGCGCGAGCGCGGGCGCGATGTGTTGTTGCTGGCGGGCTTCTTCCTGGAACAGAACCGCTCACGCATGGGCCTGGGCAGTCTGCGCCTGAACAGCGACGCCCAGGCGGCGCTGTTGGCCTATAACTGGCCGGGTAATGTGCGCGAGTTGGAGCACTTGATCGGACGCAGCGCGTTGAAAGCACTGGGTAGCTGTCGCGAACGGCCGAGGATTCTGAGCCTGAGTGCCCAGGATCTGGACTTGCCCGACGCCAGCGCGCCGGTGATCGAAGCACCGGCAGAAACAGCCTTGGCCGTTACCGGCGATCTGCGCCAGGCCACAGAGACCTACCAGCGCCAAGTGATCAGCGCCTGCCTGGAACGCCACCAGCACAACTGGGCCAGCGCCGCCCGCGAACTGGGCCTGGACCGCGCCAACCTGGGCCGCATGGCCAAGCGCCTTGGAATGAAATAGCGCGGCCAACTCGGCCAAATGTATGAAATGCAGGAAATGTGGGAGGGGGCTTGCCCCCTCCCACACTAAACCTGCTTTGCCTGAAGGATCGGAGTCGTCGGTTGAACCGCCTTAGGCTTGCGAAACACCAACACATTCCCCAGCATCACCAGCACCAACCCCGCCAG
>NZ_JADDUM010000310.1 GCF_015163715.1 Pseudomonas cyclaminis | reverse complement strand
TTGTCTGGAAAAACGGGGGCGGCTTGATGGGGCTCTGGCGCCAGCCCAGCGCGGGGCAAGCCCGCTCACCACCAAAGCCTGCTCACCACAAAGGCGCGCTCACCACCAAAGCCTCTTACTGACCCAAATCGATCAAGGGTTGAGGAACGTCTGGTAGTTATCCTTGGTGATCTGTTGGTAAGGGATGGTCAGCTCAGCCTCGTAGGGCTGTTTTTTCACCATCTTCACCGCCAGGTCAATCGAACCGACCGCTTGCCCCTTGTTGTCCTGATACGCCGTCACCAGCAACTGGCCTTTTTTGACCGCGTCCAGACCGGCCGCGCCGCCATCGCTGCCGGCGACCAATATGTCCTTGCCCGGTTGCATGCCCGCCTGGCTGATCGCCATGGCCGCGCCAATCGCCATTTCATCGGCATTCGCCGCCACCGCATCGATTTTGCGGCCCGAGACAATCCAGTTGTTCATCAGGTCAATCGCCTTGCTGCGCTGCCATTCGGCGCTCTGCTCCTCGACGATCTTGATATCGGGGTAGTCCTTGAGCACGTTCTTCACGCCCAGCGTCCGGTTGTGCGTGGCGTTGTTCGACAGCAGCCCAAGCATGATCGCCAGGTTGCCCTTGCCGCCCATTTTCTGCGCCAGATAACGCATCTGGATTTCGCCGGCCTTGATCTCATCCGAGCCCACGTACCCCACGCCCGGCGGGACGTCCTTGAACTCCGGACGACGGTTGACGTACACCAGCGGGATCTTCGCCTGCTGGGCATTCACCGTCATTTTCTGGGTGGCGGCAGTGTCCACCGCGTTGACGATGATCGCGTCCATGCCTTGTGCGGTGAAGTTCTGCACCTGGTTGAGCTGGCGCACCACATCGCCTTGGGCGTCTTCGAACTGCAGGGTTACACCGGGCAGTTCCTTGGCGTGGGCCGCCATGTAGTCACGCATTTGCGCGAGGAACACATCGTCGACCTGGGCGATGCTCACGCCGATCCGTATATCGGCCAGGGCCCAAGGGCTGACAGCCAGGGTAAACAGTGCCGCAAGGAATTGCTTCTTCATGATGGTGCTCCGCTGTTTTTGTTGTTGTTAAAGCGATTCATGCCTGACGCTTGGCGCGCATCTGCGCCACGGCTGCGGCGAAGTCCGAATAGGGCCAGCGTTCGTTGAGAGCTTGCTGCATCAACTGTTGCCCGGTTTGCGGGGCCAGGCCCTGCAACGGTGGGTCGGTGTCGAGGTTGGTAGGGAAGGAATAGCCATCGGCAGTGCAGGCAATCACGGCCTGGGCATCCAACGTTGGGTTGGCCAGCAGCGCCGGGTAGACCGCCAGCATCATGCGGTCACGGTCGAGGGCTTCCATCGGTTTGCCGAACGCCGAGGAGATTTGCAGCAGGTTGGCCATGCGATGGCGGTCGACGGTGCGGTTGGTGCCGGCGGCATGGAACAGCGCCGGGTTGAAGAACAGCAGATCGCCCTTATCCAGGGGCAGTTGCACGGCGTGCTGCTGGAAATAGTCGATAAAATCTTCGCGCCGCCACGCCAAATAGCCCAAGGCGTATTGCTGGGAAAACGGCAGCAACTGGGTCGGCCCACTTTCCAGCGGCATGTCCGTGTGGGCCACCGCGCCTTGCAACGTCAGGTATTGCGACAGCACGTGCAGCGGCAGAGGAAAGCGCTCCACCACGTCGTTGGTCTGGAAACCCAGGTGGTAATCCCGGTGCGGCTGTTGCGCCTGCCCGCCGGGATGCACCACATTCACCTGGGCCGTGACTTGGTAACTCGGCCCCAGCCACGCCTCGGCAATCAGCCCCAGCAGCGGGTTGGCGTAATACTCGACAAAGGATTCCGGCGACACTAACGCCGCCTTTTGCAGCGAGTTCCAGATGCGCCCGTTGCTACCGGCCTTGGCAAAATGATCGGCGGCCACGCCTTGTGCAGCCTCAGTGGCGAAGATCGCCTCGAACACCTGGCTATGGCGGTCCACCACCTCCAGGTCCTCATAGGCCTGGCGCACCACCATCACCCCCGGTCCATCGCGGAACAGGCGGTGCAGTTCATCCATCACCGCGCGGCGGTCGCTGTTACGCAGGGTGTGGGCCCGATAGATCGGCACATTGCTGACCACCTCGGCGCACAGCGGATAATCCTTGGCATGGGCCTGTTGCGAGCACAGCCGCTGGAAGTCTTCCAGGCGCACCGCCTCGGCGCTGACAAACGCCGACATCACGCACCTCCCGACAGGCTCAGGGCCTGATGTGGTTGCGGGCTGCCGCCGTCGGTGCAACCGACCACGCCTTGCTCCAGATCGATCACCGAGCCGGTCATCATCCCCGACTCGCGGGACAGTAAAAACGCCACGCTCTGCGCCACTTCCTCGGGTTTGAGCAAGCGTCCGAACGGTTGCGCGCTTTCAGCCTTGGCCAGCCAACCGTCCTGGGCACCGTGGTACTGGCGCTGGATATCATCCTCGTGGGGCGTGTCCATCCAGCCGATATTCAAGCCATTCACCCGGATACGGTTGCGCAGGGCGCTGAACGCCACGTTCTTGGTGAGGATCGCCAGGGCCCCCTTGGACGCCGCGTAGGCACTCAAAAACGACTGCCGCCATGCCCGGTGACGCTCTGGATATTCACCACGGCGCCTTCCACACCATTGCTGATCATCAGTTTGAGCGCTTCCTGCATCAGGAAAAACGGTGCCCGCACATTCACCGCAAACAGCCGTTCGAACAGCTCCGGCGAGGTGTCGAGGATGGTGCCGCGGTCCGACATCCCCGCGCAGTTCACCAGCCCATGCAAGGTGCCGAAATGGGTGCGCGCCGCGTCGATGATCGCCCGGCAATCCTCGACTTTCTCCAGGTCCGCCTCGACAAAAAATGCCTGGCAATCGAGTTGCGCCAGTTGCCGCACTTGCTCTTCACCCTGGGCACGACGGCGGCCACAGATGATCAGCCCGGCGGCGCCGCGTCGTGCCAGGGTGTGGGCCACCGCCGCGCCCAGGCCTTGGGTGCTGCCGGTGACGACAAAGTATTGGCCGCTGAACGAGGTGGCGAGATCGGTGTTAGGCATGAAGTTCTCCTGGATTTTTTGTTGTTTTCATCGCCCGGCTCGACGGCGGGCAAAACGGAGACTAGCATTGCAAAACCTCAGTAACGCCCAAATAAGACCTCAAAAACACCTCAGGCGAAACCCATGCTCGAACGTGCCAAACACTTCTCCATCAAGCAACTCGCGACGCAGGCCGGTGTGAGCAAAGCCACGGTCGACCGCGTGCTGCACCAGCGCGGCAGCGTGCATGCGCAGACCTCGCGGCGCATCGAGCAGGCGCTGGATGAGTTGGAGTCCCAGGAAAAAAACGGCCTGGCGGTGGGGCGCACCTTCCATGTCGACGTGATCATGCACACGCCCCAGCGCTTCAGCGCGGCGGTGCAGGCGGCGATCGTCGCGCAACTGGGCAGCCTGGCGCCGTTTCGCATTGCACCGCGCTTTCACCTGTTCGAAGAAATCGAGCCCCAGGCCATGCACGACCAGTTGCTGCGTTGCCTCGACACCGGCAGCCAGGGCGTGGTGCTCAAGGCCGCCGATGAGCCAGCGGTGAACCAGGCGGTCAAGCAACTGATCGCGGCGGGCATTCCGGTGGTGACGTTGGTGACGGACTTGCCGCAAAGCGAGCGCATCGGCTACGTGGGCATGGACAACCGCACCGCCGGCCAGACGGCCGCCTACCTGATGTCCCGCTGGCTGCCTGCGCAGCCCCAGGACGTGGCCGTGGTGATCGGCAGCGAGCTGTTCCGTGGCGAAGAAGAGCGCGAGATGGGCTTTCGCGCCTGGTTGCGTGGGCGGGCGGCGCACTTGCGGGTGCTGGACATCAGCGGCGGTTACGGCGTGTACGACCGCACGTTCGAACGCGTGAGCCAGGCGCTTAAACAACATCCCGAACTCAAGGCGGTGTACAGCGTCGGCGGCGGCAACCGCGCCATTGTCGATGCCTTCGCCGCCCTGGAGCGCCCGTTGGAGGTGTTTATCGGCCACGACCTTGACGAAGAAAACCGCCAGTTGCTGCGCGAAGAAAAAGTCGCCGCGATCATCGACCACAACCTGCAGATCGATGCGCGCCATGTGTTCCTGCACATCCTGCAACACCATCGGCTATGGAAGGCCGGGCCGATTGCGCCGTCACAGGTGCAGATCGTCACACCGTTCAACCTGCCGGACTGAGTACTCCCTTTAAAAACAACATCAGGAGTTCAACCATGCTACGTATTGCCGTTCTAGGTGCCGGGCGCATCGCCAAGATCCACGCCGCTAACGTCGCCGCCCACTCCAACGCCACGCTGGTGCTGGTGGCCGACCCCTGGCGCGAGGGCGTCGATGCGCTCAGCACGCAACTGGGCTGCGAGGCGGCCTACGACTGCGCCGCCGTGCTCGCCCGCAAAGACATCGACGCCGTCGTGATCGGCACCCCGACCGACACCCATATCGACCTGATGCTGGCGGCGGTGGCCGAAGGCAAAGCGGTACTCTGCGAAAAACCCATCGACCTCGACATCGCCAAGGCCCGCAGCGCCGCCCAAGCCGTGGAGCGCCAGGGCGGCAATGTCATGCTTGGCTTCAACCGTCGCTTCGACCCCGACATGCTGCGCCTGCGCCAAGCCCTCGACGCCGGCCAGATCGGCGCCGTGCGCCAAGTCATCATCACCAGCCGCGACCCCGGCCTGGCCCCGCGTGACTACCTGGCGCACTCCGGCGGCATCCTGCGCGACATGACCATCCACGACTTCGACACCGCCCGCCACCTGCTCGGCGAAGAACCCGTGGAAGTCAGCGCCATCGCCAGTCGCCTGGTCGACCCCACCCTGGAACAGATCGACGACTACGACAGCGTCATGGTCCTGCTGCGCACGGCCTCCGGCAAGCAATGCCACATCAACTGCTGCCGTCAGGCGGTGTACGGCTACGACCAACGCGTCGAAGTCTCCGGCGCCACCGGCGTCCTGCTCACCGACAACCACCGGCCCAGCACCCTGCGCCACTGGGGGGCCGAGCACACTGAAGCGCTGGAGCCGTTGCAGCATTTTTTCCTGGAGCGGTATGCGGATGCCTATCGCAATGAGCTGACCCAATTCATTGATGCGCTGAACGACGGTCGCGAGCTGCCCACCAGCGTGCGGGATGGGTTGTATGCGTTGCATTTGGCGGAGTGTGCGTTGGAGTCGGTGAGGACGGGGCGGAGTGTGGGGGTGAATTACGATCTCTAGCGGTAGGTACTGACGCCGGTCCTATCCACCAACCGAATACTGTCCCGCCCACCCCGCTTGGACTCATACAACGTCGAATCACCTTGTTCGATCAACGCCGCCAGGCTCTCCGGCGGCTGATCGAACAGGTTGGCGCCGATGCTCAGGGTCACCGGCTGCGGGGTGCTGAAGCTCTGCGCGGCCAGTTGTTGGAACTGCCCGCGCAGGCGGCTGCCCAGTTCGACGATCTGCTCGGTCGACGCCGGGTTCAGCAGGATCACAAACTCATCGCCGCCCAGCCGCGCCGCCAATGCGCCTCGGGGCACGACGGCGCGGATCATTTCGCTCAGGGCAATCAGCAGGCGGTCGCCGGCGGTGTGGCCGTGGAGGTCGTTGACGCCTTTGAAGTTGTCTATGTCGATCAGCAGCAGGGCGCCGGGTTGGGTTGCGCAGACCTGGGCCAGCAGGCGCGGGGCGCGCAGGTCGAGGGCGCGGCGATTGTAGAGGGCAGTCAGTGGGTCGCGGGCGGCGAGGCGGGCGATGTGTTGTTCGCGGCGGTAGCGTTCGGAGCCGGTCATGGACAGGGCAATCAGCATGATTGCCATGGCGCCTTCGACCAGGGAGACCTGGATGATTTCGCCCTTGAAGGCGGCGAGGTCGATCAAGGTGCCGGGGATCACCACCGACAGCGCCTTGGCCACGTAAAAGATCCCGTGGAGCAGCAGCACGAAACGCAGTTGCACCGCGCCGACGCTCAGGGACCGGCC
Source organism: Pseudomonas cyclaminis (assembly GCF_015163715.1). GTDB lineage: Bacteria > Pseudomonadota > Gammaproteobacteria > Pseudomonadales > Pseudomonadaceae > Aquipseudomonas > Aquipseudomonas cyclaminis. Next base: position 8,013 of record NZ_JADDUM010000310.1, on the reverse strand, counting down.
ATGGGGCCGCAGCAGGAAACTGGCGCGCAGGGTGGGCAGGGCTACCAACAGCGATTGCACCGCCAGCATGGCCTTGGACCAGGACTGGTCGGCCGGCAAGGCGAGCATGGCGAACCAGATCACGGGCATCAGGACCCAGGCACGCGACACCCGAACTTGGGTAAACCGCGCTACGCCGAGCAGAAACAGGAAGTGGGCGGTTACCAGCAAGCCGTTGGCGAACCAGATACCGATGACTAAAAAGCCATTGATGCGCAACAGGGCCAGGGTGGAGCCGATGGTGATGGTGGCGAAACCGCTGCTCCACAACAGCAGCGAGGGCTCGCGCACGCTGCGCCATTCAACCAGCAGGTAAAGGGCGGCAGCGGCTGCCAGGGCAACGGTGAGTGCCAGAATCGTAGGAGGGTCGAGCGTCATGTCTTGCCGGGTCTGCCTGGTGTGCGTTCAAACCGGGATTGTAAGCGCACACGCAGGTTTTTCAGAGCTTTCTGGGTAATAGCACACAGCCAGCCGATGACCGGCCGATCAGACGCCTTTGGTCGATGGCAACAAGACCGTCAGGATGCCCACCAGCGGCAGGAACGAGCACAGTTTGTAGACGTACTCGATGCCGTGGTTATCGGCGAGCAAACCGAGCAACGCCGCGCCAATCCCGCTGAAGCCGAACATCAGGCCGAAGAACACACCCGCGATCATCCCCACGTTGCCCGGCACCAGTTCCTGGGCAAACACCACGATGGCCGAGAACGCCGAGGCCAGGATAAAGCCGATCACCACGCTGAGCACGGCGGTCCAGAACAGGTCGACGTAGGGCAGGGCCAGGGTGAAGGGCGCGGCGCCGAGGATGGAGAACCAGATCACTTTCTTGCGGCCGATCCTGTCGCCGATCGGTCCGCCCGCGAAGGTGCCCACGGCCACCGCACCGAGGAACAGGAACAGGTACATCTGGGAACTCGATACCGACAGGTGGAATTTTTCAATCAGGTAAAACGTGAAGTAGCTGGTCAGGCTGGTCATGTAGAAGTACTTGGAGAACACCAGCACTGCCAGCACCACCAGGGCAAACGTCACGCGGCCTTTGGACAAGCCGTGGGTGGCTTTGCCGCCTTGCTTGAGCTTGAACAGGGCGAGGTGGTTGCGGTACCAGCGGCTCAGGCCGTACAGCACCATAATCGCGAACACGGCGAACAGGCCGAACCAGGCGATATTGCCCTGGCCGTAGGGAATGATGATCGCCGCTGCCAGCAACGGGCCCAACGCACTGCCAGTGTTGCCGCCGACCTGGAAGGTCGACTGCGCCAGGCCGTAGCGCCCGCCGGAGGCCAGGCGCGCCACGCGGGAGGTTTCCGGGTGGAAGGTCGACGAGCCCACGCCCACCAGCCCCGCTGCCAGCAGGATCGCCGGGAAACTGCCGACAAACGCCAGCATCAGGATACCGATCAAGGTGCACACCATGCCGGCCGGCAGCAGCCAGGGCTTGGGATGACGGTCAGTGTGGTAGCCGATCCACGGTTGCAGCAGCGAGGCGGTCAGTTGGAAGGTCAGGGTGATCAGCCCCACCTGGGCAAACGTCAGCCCGTAGTTGGCCTTGAGCATCGGGTAGATCGACGGCAGCACGGCCTGGATCAGGTCATTGATCAAGTGTGCCAGGGCACAGGCGCCGAGGATGCGCATGACCAGGGGGCTTGCCTGGGGCGCAGGGGTGGCAGTGGCGGGTGACGCGGTGAGTGTCGACATGCAGGCATTCCATACAAGGCGGTGAACAAGGGCAGCCAATACGTGGTTGGCGGTCCATTTCAAATTGTGTCGGGGTTTATGCTAGATTCAGTAAAAATGTCTGTCTCACGAAATTCGGGCGGTAACTGTCGCAAAAAGGGCTAAATGATCAAATCACTGGATAAATTCCTGCAGGAGATCGACGAAGGCGAGTGGGCCGTGATCAGTTCGGCCACCGACTATCCGGAAAACTGGGTGATCCCCGATCACAGCCACGAGAAGCATCAACTGCTCTACGCGACCGAGGGGGTCATGGTAGTGCATTCGGCGCAGAACCAGTGGACCGTGCCGCCCAATCGCGGCTTCTGGATGCCCTGCGGGCATGTGCATTCCCTGCGCTGCGTGGGCCCGCTGAAAATGCGCAGCGTGTTTGTGCGCCCCGACAGCTTCCCCAATCTGCCCACCCAAACCAAGGCGGTGAGTATCTCGCCGCTGCTGAGCGAGCTGATCAAAGCCTCGGTCAGCCTGAAGCCGCCGTATGCCGAGGACTCGCGGGATGCGCGGATCATGCACCTGATCCTCGACGAACTGGCTGACCTGCCCGCGTTGCCGTTATCCCTGCCGCAACCGGCCGACCCGCGGATCCAGCGCATTTGCCTTGCGCTGCAACAGGATCCGGGCGATGCCTCGACGGTGGCGGACTGGAGCGAGCGCCTGGACCTGGATCAGAAGACCATCCAGCGTCTGTTCCGCAAGGAAACCGCCATGACCTTCGGCCAATGGCGCCAGCAGGCGCGGCTGCTACTGGCCCTGGAGCGCATGGCGATCGGCGAAAAGATCATCGACGTGGCGCTGGAGCTGGGCTACGAAAGCCCCAGCGCCTTCACCAGCATGTTCAAGAAGCAGTTCGGCAAGACGCCGAGCCTGTTCTTCAAGCAGGACCCAGCAAGCGGTTGAACGCGTCGATATCCAGGGGGCGGCTGAGGAAGTAACCCTGGCCTTCATCGCAGGCCACGGCCTTGAGCATCGCCAGGTGTTCGGCGGTTTCGATGCCTTCGGCGGTGACCGTCAGCGCCAGGGCGCGGCCCAGGCCGACGATGGCGTGGATGATGGCCTGGTCGTCCTCGCTCTCTTCCAGCCGGGACAAGAAGCTGCGGTCGATCTTCAAGCCATCGAACGGGAACGCACGCAGGTAGCTCAGCGAGGAATACCCGGTGCCGAAATCGTCCATGGCAATGCGGATGCCCAGTTGCTTGAGGGCGCGCATCACGTCCAGCGCGCGACCGCGTCTTCGAGCATGACGCTTTCGGTAATTTCCAGTTCCATCCGCGCCGGGTCGATCCCCGAGACCTGCAACGCGTGACGCACGCGTTCCATCAGGTTGCCGCGCTTGAACTCAGTGGGCGACAGGTTCACCGACACGAACAACCCATCCGGCCACTGCGCGGCACAGGCGCACGCGGTTTCGAGCACCCAATCGCTCAGCGACAGGATCAAGCCTGACTCTTCGGCAATCGGGATAAAGGTGTCTGGCGCGATCAGGCCGCGGTCCGGGTGTTGCCAACGCACCAGCGCCTCGGCGCCGACCATCTGGCCATCGGCAATGCGATAACGCGGCTGGAAGTGCAGGCGCAATTCCCCATGCGTGATGCCGTAGCGCAGATCACTTTCCAGGCGACGACGCTCGATGATCCGCGCATTCATCTCGCCGGAGTAAAAGCGCCAGGTATTGCGCCCAGCGGACTTGGCCTCGTACAGCGCGATGTCGGCGTAACGCAGCAGTTCGGTGACGTCGCTGGCGTCATTGGGTGCCAGCGCAATGCCGATGCTGGCGCTGATAAACACTTCCTGCTCATCGATGCGAATGGCCCGTTCGATGGAGGCGATCAAGCGGCGGCAAAGGTTTTCGACTTCGTTCAGGGTGCCGGCCTCGCTGAGGATCAGCACAAACTCATCGCCGCCAACCCGCGCCACCAGGTCGCCGTGGCGTACGCAATCGGTCAGGCGGCTCGACACTTCGTTGAGCACACGGTCGCCGGCGGCATGCCCGAGCAAGTCATTGACCGGCTTGAACCGGTCCAGGTCCAGGCTGAGCATCACCACAGGTTGCTCAAGGGTCGGCAGTGCCTTGAGCTTGGCGCCGAGGAAGACTTGCAGGCGTGTGCGATTGGGCAGCCCGGTCAGCGCGTCATGCTGGGACAGGAATTCGATGCGTCTGCGCGCCTCGACCTCTTCGGTCACGTCGGTAGCCGTGCCGCGAAACCCTCCGCAGGGCATTTTTCGCGCCGACAGCCGGGTGGTGCGCTCCAGTCCCTTGGCATCCACATACAGGCATTGCACGCTGAGGTCCGGGCGCGGCCGGGGGTGCACAACCACTGTGACAACAGCCCGTCTTCGGTGCCCAGCAGGTCATTCATGGCTGCGCCGATCCACGCGTCGCGGGCCAACCCGGTCACGCTTTCGAAACGCTCCGACAGGTAGGTAAAGCGCGAGGCGGCGTTGATCTCCCAGACCCAGTCGGAACTGGCCTCCACCACATCGCGAAAGCGCGCTTCGCTGGTGGCCAAGGCGCTCTGGCTGGTTTGCAATGAGCTATGACTGGCATCCAGGGCCAGGGCAGCGGCGGTGCTGCGGCGCAAAATCACCCACGTCATCAGGCACACCAGCAACGCGGCCAGGCCCAGCAAGGGCAGGCCGACACCGATCAAGCGCCGGCCAGGCTGCTCCGGCTGCCAGTACAGGCTGCCCGCGCTGCCGTGGTCGCCGAGGGGCAGAAACACGCCCTTGGCGATGTCGCCAGGGCTGGCGATGTGCAGGTTGTCCACGCCGAAGTCATCGCCGATGCGGCCCAGTTTGGCGCTGTCGAGAATGTCGACGAAGATCAGCACCGAGGCTGGCCTGTCATCCGCAAGCACAGTGGGGTCGGTGCCTGGGGTGATCGCGGCGGCGGCCACCAGCGCCGGGCTGCCGCGTACGTTGATGAACGTGCTCACGGGCGTTTCGTCGTCGGCACCGGCGCGGGCCTGTTCGAGAAGCTGGGTGAGGGGCTGGTCGAGCCATTCGCTGACTTCAAAGGCTTGCAGTTCACCCTCGACCACCGCGTAGACGGTGCGGTTGGTGTCGTTGACCACAAACAGGCCTTGAAAGCCGAAATCATGGAACAGTGTCGAGCCGATATTGCCACGGGTGTAGGCCCACTCCTTGTCGACCTCGATATGCAGGTGCTTGTAGGCATCGCTCCAGAATGCGTAATCCTTGACCGTCACCCGCATGGCTTTTTCCATGGACTGCATGGCTTTGCGGGTATGGAACGCGCTTTCGGCCTGCTCGGTGTGGTCCAGTTCATGGGCAATGTAAAGCAGCGAGTAAGCCGCGGCCGCAAAGACAACGGCCAACAAGACCATGAAGTTGAACAGTGACGTGCGCGTCAGCGACAGGCTGGTACGGGTGGACAGCGAACGGACGATTGGAGCGAGAGAGTTGGGCATTATTTCGCGCAGGGCCTCGCTGCATGTCAGGAGTATGACAGCTTATCGGCGGCCCTGGAAAAAGGTTGAGCGCGTCAGGCGGTGCTCAAGCGCCCGGCGCGATAACTGACCCGGCGTGTCGCCCACGCCAGCAACGCGGCCACGCACAGCAGCGTCGCACTCAACTCAAACGTCGCCTGATAACCACTGACATCAAACACCACGCCTCCCACTGTGGCACCTGAAGCAATCGCCAACTGGATGATCGCAACCATCAAGCCGCCCCCAGCCTCGGCATTGTCGGGCAGGGTGTTTGCCAGCCAGGTCCACCAGCCCACGGGGGCGGCGGTGGCGACCAGGCCCCAGAGTCCCAGCAACAGGGTCGTCATCCCGGTCGAGCTGCCGAAAGCGACCAAGGCGAGGGCGATCAACGCCATCAGCAGCGGGATAGCAATCAGCGTGGGGTACAGGCTGCGCTTCAAAAAAACGTTCGATCAGAAACGTGCCCGCCAGACCGGCCAGACCGAGTACCAGCAGCATCAGCGACAACAGGGATACGCTGACCTGGGTGACCGTTTCCAGAAACGGTCGCAGGTAGGTGAACAACATGAACTGGCCCATGAAAAACACACTGACCGCCAGCATGCCCATGGCCACCGGCGGGTGTTTCATCAGGCGCAGCACATTGGCGGTCTTTGCCTCGCCGTGGGTCTTGATCGACGCAGGCTGATCAGCAGCCACACCACGGCAATCACTGCCACCGGCACCACGCAGAAAAACGCGCCACGCCAGCCGATCATCCCGCCGAGAAAGCTGCCGAGCGGTGCGGCAATCACCGTTGCTAGGGCGTTGCCGCCGTTGACCATGGCCAAGGCACGCGGCACTTGGGCTTCGGGAACCAGGCGCATGGCGGTGGCGGCCGACAGCGACCAAAACCCGCCAATCGCCACGCCGATCAGTGCGCGCCCCAGCATGAAGATCAGGTAATTCGGCGCTAGGGCTACCACCGTCCCGGACACGATCATCAGCAGGGTCAGAGCCACCAACAGGCGCTTGCGATCCACCCGGACCGCCACGCCGGCAATCACCAGGCTGGTGAGCAAGGCAAACAGCCCCGACACAGAGATGCCTTGGCCGGCCTGTCCCTGAGTGATGTCGAGGTCAGCCGCCAGCGGCGTCAGCAGGCTCACCGGCATAAACTCCGAGGCGACCAATGTAAAGGCCGCCAGGGACATGGCGAGCACCGCGCCCCAGCGCGGTGCAGTCGAGTGACTGGGCATCACTTGAGGTTGTTCTTGAAGAAGGCGGTGAGGTGGGCGAACGGAATCAGGTTGACCCGGTCGTACAGGTCCACATGGCCCGCGTTGGGGATGATGAGCAGTTCTTTCGGTTCGGCCGCACGCTGGTAGGCGTCCTCGCTGAACTCGCGGGAATGCGCGTTAGCCCCGCTAATCAGCAGCACTGGGCGCGGGGAGATTGTCTCGATGTCGTTGAACGGGTAGAAGTTCATGAACTTCACGTTGCTGGTCAGCGTCGGCATGGTGGTGGTCTGTGGCGATGCACCGGCAGGCGTGACTTGGCCGCGTGGGGTGCGGTAGAAATCGAAGAACTCGTCACCCACCGGGTTGCCCGTCAGCGTGAGCGGCGAGCCGCTGGTGTAGAGGGTTTCGCCGCCCTGGAACTCCACGTAGCGCTGGTTCGCCGCCTGCAGCAGGATGTGCCGGCGCTGTTCCAGCGTGACGCCGTGCTTGAGCCCGTTGCGGTTGGCCGCGCCCATGTCGTACATGCTGACGGTGGCGATGGCCTTGAGGCGTGGGTCGATTTTTGCTGCAGCAATGGCAAAGCTGCCGCTGCCGCAGATACCGATCACGCCGATGCGGTCGCGGTCGACCATCGGCCGGGTGCCGAGGAAGTCCACGGCGGCGCTGAAGTCTTCGACGTAGAGGTCGGGCAGCACCGCGTTGCGCGGTGCGCCGGCGCTTTCGCCCCAGAACGACAGGTCCAGGGACAGTGTGACGAAGCCCTGTTCGGCCATTTTGGTGGCGTACAGGTTGGCGCTCTGTTCTTTGACGGCCCCCATGGGGTGGCCGACGATGATTGCAGGGTTTTTTGCGCCAGCGGCGAGCTTTTTCGGCACGAACAGGTTGCCGGCAACCTGCAGGCCGTATTGGTTGTTGAAGGTGACCTTTTCGACCGTCACCTTGTCGCTTGTGTAGAAGTTGTCAGCACCGTTGGACATATCGGCTCCCAGAGCAGTTAACGACGTCACCAGCAAACCCAGGGCAAGCAAGAGGCGTTTCATGGGTGGTTCCTTGAAGGGGTTGGTCCGTACATTTTCCCGGTGTGTCCGTAGGTTCTGTAGTGCGTTCCGCTGGATTACTTGCCTGATGCTCTGAGTCTCGGCGGTTACCGGGGACGCCATGGGCTGTGCGGGGTACAGTTCGTTGACCAACGAAAAAGGGCGGGTTATGAAGAACAATCTGGACGCGCTGATTCACGCCATCGCTTCGCGCATCGCCGCACCGGGGGACAGCCCCATGCCAATCCCGGGCCTGGGGTTTTATCGGCGCGAGCAGCCGTGCACACCGGTGGTGTGCATGGTCGAACCAAGCATCGTGCTGGTCGCCCAAGGTCAGAAGCAGTTATGGGTAGGTGGCGAAGGGTATCCGTATGACACGTCGCGATTTCTGGTGACGTCGCTGGATATACCGGCCAATTCCGAAGTGCTGCAGGCGAGCCCTGCGCGGCCGTGCCTGGGGCTGACCTTCAAGCTGGACCTGCGCATATTGGCCGAGCTGATCGCCCAGAGTGAGTTGCCGCCCAAGCGCGA
>NZ_JADDUM010000031.1 GCF_015163715.1 Pseudomonas cyclaminis | reverse complement strand
TTGCCGAAAACCCGCTCCGGCAAGATCATTGCGCAGGATTTTGCGCAAAACGCCTGCAACGAGCTGGACAGCCTCGGCGATACCTCGACCCTTGCCGACCCCAGCGTCGTGGACGGCCTGATCGACAAACGCCTGAACCGCTAGGAAACCCTGAGTCGCCATGGAATTTATCCGCAGCCGTATCGAAACCCAACTGATGAGCCTCACCGGCTTGTCACTGGGCCAACTGGACCTGGAAAACCCCAAGGGCGATCCCGGCCTGTTCGGGCCCGACTCGGTCAGTTGGCAAGTCCATGGCGACTTCAGCAGCATGCTCATCGGCGGCATCAGTGCGTTGATGCTGCAAGCCCTGCATCCTCTGGCCCTGGCCGGTGTGTGGGACCATTCGAACTTTCGCCAGGACATGCTCGGGCGCCTGCGACGCACTTCGCAGTTCATTTCCGGCACGACCTTCGGTTCGCGCAAAGATGCCGACTGGCTGATCGAAAAAGTGCGCACCATTCATTTGCAGGTGGTCGGCCATGCCCCGGATGGGCGGCCTTATGCGGCAAGCGACCCGGACCTGCTGACCTGGGTGCATGTAGCGGAGGTGAGTAACTTTCTCGCCGCCCACTTGCGCTACCGCAACCCGGCTCTTTCCGGGCCCGACCAGGATCGTTACTACAGTGAGATCGCCCTGGTGGCCGAACGCTTGGGCGCGCGGCATGTACCGCGCTCACGGCAGGAAATTTCCGATTATCTGGAACGTGTCCGTCCGCAATTGCTGTGCGACGAACGCAGCCGCGAAGTGCTGCGCCTGCTGCTGAACGCGCCCTCGCCCAGCACGTTGGCCAAGCCGTTTGGCGCCTTGATGATGCAGGCCGGAATCGACCTGCTGCCGGACTGGGCCAGCGCCATGCTCGGTCAGCAGCAGAACCCGGTGCAACGCCAGATGATTCGCGCCGGGGTCAAGCGCAGTGCGCCGTTGCTGCGCTGGGCGATGCGCAATGGTTCGGTACAACGGGCACACCGACGGATGGGGTTGATGTAGGCAAGGCCCTATAGCTGTTAAACTTCGCGCCCTCATTTACAGCCAGGCGCGCTCCATGTCTCCCTTGAATCAGGCGCTGCGCGCCGCCCTCGATCATCGCCAAGACCTGATCAGCGAGCTGCACGCCCAAGGCACCGATTGCTATCGCCTGTTCCACGGCAGCCAGGAAGGTGCCGGCGGCCTGACCATCGACCGCTACGGCCCGCAGTTGCTGGTGCAAAGCTTCCACCAGTCGCTGGAAACCACAGACCTGCTGGACCTGCATCAACTGATCAACCAGTACCTGGGCCTGGAGTTGCTGCTGGTCTACAACGACCGTTCCCGTGGCAACTCGCGGATCGACCGCGAAGACACGGTCTATCGCGCCGAACCCGCAGCACTGGAAGACCTGGTCGGCCACGAATGGGGCCTCAATTACCGTGTGCGCGGCCGCCATGCCGGTCAGGATCCTCTACTGTTCCTCGACCTGCGCAATACACGCGGCTGGGTCAAAGAGCACAGTGCCGGCAAAAGCGTGCTGAACCTGTTCGCCTACACCTGCGGCGTGGGCCTGAGCGCCGCGGCCGGTGGCGCGAGTGAGGTGTGCAACCTGGACTTCGCTGAAGGCAACCTGGCCGTCGGGCGTGAAAACGGTCTGCTCAACCCACAACTGCCGAGCATGGCGTTTGTGCAGTCCGACTACTTCCCGGCGATTCGCCAACTGGCCGGGCTGCCGATCACCCAACGGCGCGGGCAGAAACTGCCGAGCTACCCGCGTCTTGAACAGCGTCAGTATGACTTGGTGCTGCTGGATCCTCCGGCCTGGGCCAAGAGCGCCTTCGGCACCGTCGACCTGTTGCGCGACTACCAGAGCCTGCTCAAGCCCGCACTGCTGGCCACCGCCGACAACGGCGTGCTGATTTGCTGCAACAACCTGGCAAAAGTCAGCATGGAGGATTGGCGCGAACAGGTCCTGCGCTGCGCGGAAAAAACCGGGCGGCCAGTGCGCGACTGGCAAATCATGACACCGGGGGCGGATTTTCCTTCACAGGATCAGCAGCCACCCCTGAAAACATTGATACTCCAGCTGTAGGACACGTCGCAAAGCCCCGGCTCTTCGGAACCGAAAACCCGTGCCATACTCCAAGGCACTCCTGTTCGATATAGATGGCGCCGCCCCATGCCCAAAGGATTGATTCGCGCCACTGGCGCCTTGTTGACTGCCCTTGCCCTGTACAGCTTGCTGGGCTTTTTGATTCTGCCGGGCATCGCCCTTCGCATTGCCAACCAACAACTGGCCAATTACGCCACGGTGCCGGCGCGGATCGAGCGTATCGAGCTCAATCCGTTCAGCCTGGAAGTCACCGCATGGGGCCTGAAGATTGGTGAACCCGGCAAGGAACAGGTGGGTTTTGAGCGCCTTTACGCCAACCTGCAGATCGACAGCCTGTGGACCCGCGCACTGCATCTGGCCGCTGTGCAATTGGATCAGCCCAAGACCGAGCTGCTGTTCGACAAGTCCGGCCAATTGAACCTGGCGCAGTTGTTCAAATTGCCTGCGAGCGAACCCTCCCCCGCCGATCCCGACGCCAAGCCGTTCCCACTGCGTATCGACAGCATCAAGCTGGCCGGCGGTTACGTGCACTTCCAGGATCTACGCCCCAGCGAACCAATCGAGTTTCTCTACAACAAACTCGACTTTGAGCTCAAGAACCTCAGCACCTTGCCTGAAGACAACGCCGACATGACCCTGGTCGCGGCAGGCCCTGAAGGCGGGCAGATCGATTGGAAAGGCAACTTCAGCCTGGTGCCGATCACATCCGAAGGTACGCTGAAGGTCACTGACGGCAAGATGAAAGCCTGGTGGCCGTATGTGCGTGACGCGCTGCCCCTGGTCCTGGAAGACGGTGTGCTCAACTTCAGTACCGACTACAAATTCAGCCTGGCCAAAGAAACCGAGCTGAACCTGACCAACACCGCCGCCAGCATCGCGCCGTTCGCCATCAAGGCGCCGGATGGCCGGCCGTTGGCGCGCCTGGAGCGCCTGGACGTCAGCGAGACCACAGTGGACCTGGCCAAGCAGCAAGTGGTGGTCGGCAAGATCCGCAGCAACAAACTGGAAACCTGGGCCGCCCGTGAGGCCGATGGGCAACTGGACTGGCAGAAACTGTTCGCCAGCCAACCGAGCAAGCCAGCCAAGGCGCCGGAGCCTGCCACGGCGCCCGCCACCGCCGATTCGCCAAAGCCTGCACCCGCTGCGCCAAGCAAACCTTGGCAGGTGCTGCTCAAGGACGTGCAACTGCGCAACTATCAAGTGCACTTGGCCGACCGACAGGTCAAACCGGCGGTAGCGCTGGAGCTGGGCCCGCTGAATGTCGATGTGCAGAATTTCGACAGCCTCAACCAGAGCCCCTTCACGCTCAAGGTCGACAGCGGCCTGGGCAAGCAAGGCAAGATCCAGGCGACCGGCGACGTCAACCTCAACCCGGTCAGCGCCAGGTTGAAGGTCACCACCAAGGACATCGACCTGCGGGTCGCTCAGTCCTATATCAGCCCATTTATCCGTCTTGAACTGCGCAGTGGCATGCTCGGCAGTGACCTCGACGTGAACCTGAAAAGCACCGACCCCCTGGCGCTGCAGATTACAGGGCGGGCGCAGGTTGACCAGTTGCACACCTTGGACACCCTGAAGACCCGTGACTTCCTCAAGTGGCAGCGTCTGGTCGTCGAGGGCCTGAACTATCAGCACGGCAACAGCCTGTCGATCGACAAGGTCAACCTGCTGCAACCCTATGCGCGATTCATGATCAACGACGACCGCACCACCAACGTCGACGACCTGCTGATCCCGCAGCCGGCCGACACGGGTGCCAAATCGGCGGCCAAGCCTGCTGCGAGCAAGGATAAACCCCTGGGCATTCGTATCGGGCAGATTGCTATCAACGACGGCTCGGCCAACTTTGCCGACTTCAGTCTTACACCCAACTTCGCCACTGCCATTCAACAGCTCAACGGACAGATCGGCACGATTGACAGCCGTCTGGCCAAACCGGCCAGCGTCGATATCAAGGGCAAAGTGGACCGCTACGCGCCGGTGACGATCAAAGGCAGCGTGAACCCGTTTGACCCCATGTCAGCACTGGACATCGCCACCAGTTTCAAACGCGTTGAGCTGACCACATTGACGCCTTATTCAGGCAAGTTCGCCGGTTTCCGTATCCGCAAGGGCCGCCTCAACCTCGACCTGCACTACGTGATCACCAAAGGCCAGTTGAAGGCCGAGAACAAAGTGGTGGTCGAGCAACTGCAACTGGGTGAGAAGGTCGACAGCGCGGATGCCGTGGACTTGCCGATTCGCCTGGCAATCGCCTTGCTCAAGGACACCGACGGCAAGATCTCGATTGAGCTGCCGGTTACTGGCGACCTGAACAACCCGCAATTCAGCGTGATGCCGATTGTGTGGCAGACCCTGCGTAACCTGGTGGTCCGTGCAGCGACAGCGCCGTTCAAGTTTATCGGCGGGTTGGTCACCGGTGGCGGCTCGGAGGACTTGGGCAATGTATCCTTCGCCCCGGGTTCCAGCGAGTTGAGCAAAGATGCCGAGAGCGCGCTGAACACACTGGCCAAGGCACTCAAGGAACGCCCAGCCCTGCGCCTGGAAATTGAAGGCACAGCGGCTGCCAGCAGCGACGGCCCTTTCCTGGCCGCCGAACGCCTGGAACGCGAATACCAGTACAACTACTACAAAATCCTCCAGCGCCGCGGCGATAAAGTCCCGGCTCAAGCGTCGTTGCTGGTCGTTCCGGAAAGCGAAAAAGCACCGTTGCTCGAAGGCATCTACCGTACCCGCGTGAAGCAACAGCCACCTGCGGAGTGGAAAGACCTGAGCCGCGATGACCGGTCTGCCAAGCTGCGTGACGGCGTGATCAAGTTCTGGAGCAACAGCGACGTGCTGCTGCGTCAACTCGGCCAGGATCGCGCCAGCACCATCAAGGATTACCTGGTGGACAAGGGCCAGTTGGAAGACGACCGCGTGTACTTTATTGATGCCAACCTGGGCCAGGCGGAGAAAGATGGCCGTGTGGTAACGCTTATGCACCTGGATGCCGAATAACCTGGCCCAATAGAAAAGGCCCCGACACAAGTGCCGGGGCCCGGTTGACCACATCCGTGTGGTCGGTCGCATGAACCTTAGAGGTGCATTGAGTGGATATCTAGCTCACTCGTGGCCGCCGCTTAAGTCAAACGAACTGTCTGGCGTTACTCTGCTTTCAGGCCATCGGCCGAGACAGCTTTAACGCCTTTGATTTTCTTGGTAATCGCTACAGCAGTGTTTTTCTGCGCTTCAGTAACGGCTACAGTCGACGACAGGGAAACCACGCCTTTGTTGGTTTCGACCTTGATGTCGGTGCCAGGGATGCCCTTTTCGGTAACCAGGTCAGCTTTTACCTTGGTGGTGATCCAAGTGTCGCTGGTGGTTTCCTTCGCGTCATGGGCCGCGCCTTTGGTTTTGTCGATGCCGTCTGCTTTGGTAGCACCGCCGGCCATCAGGCCATCCGCGGAAACAGCAGTGACACCCTTGATCTTTTTGGTGATCGCTACAGCAGTCGCTTTCTGTGCGTCAGAGATAGCAACTGTCGAGGACAGGGAAACCACACCTTTGTTGGTTTCAACCTTGATGTCCGAACCAGGAATGCCCTTTTCAGTCAGCAGGTCGGATTTAACTTTGGTGGTGATCCAAGTATCCGAAACGCTTTCCTTAGCCTTGGTAGCTTCGCCAGCCGCCAACGTCATAGGGGCTTGGGAAGTCTGAGCAAAGGCTACGTTAGCACCCATGGCCAGAGTCAGAGCGGTAGCAGTAGCGAGAGCGAACTTCTTCATACGAGTAACTCCTGTTTTATTAAAAGTCTGCAGTACGTGAACCTTGATGCTGCAGCGTTAACAGGGATATTGCAGGCAGTGTGCCAAGTCGCAAAACCCAATTAAACCCTTATAAAACAACAACTTATGAATATGGCATATTTCCGGAATCGTGCAACTTGCATGAAGGCCGTCGTGCCTGCATGCAAGTTGCGGCTTTTGCAGTGGGCTAAACGGCTGATTTCACTTCACTTTCCCACGCTCATAAAAAAAGGACCCCGAAGGGTCCTTTTTTTCAGCTTAAACCTGCGGGTAATTAAACGCCCGAAGCCTTGGCTGCTGCTACGTCCTTGATGGACAGCTTGATACGGCCGCGGTTGTCCACGTCGAGTACCAGCACTTCCACTTCCTGGCCTTCTTTCAGAATGTCGGTCACTTTCTCAACACGAGCGTCGCTCAGCATGGAGATGTGAACCAGACCGTCTTTGCCAGGCAGGATGTTGACGAATGCGCCGAAGTCGACGATGCGCTCAACCTTACCGACGTAGATCTTGCCGATCTCGGCTTCAGCGGTGATACCCAGAACGCGCTGACGAGCCGCTTCAGCCGCTTCCTTGGTTTCGCCGAAGATCTTGATCGAGCCGTCGTCTTCGATGTCGATCGAAGCCTTGGTTTCTTCGCAGATCGCACGGATGGTCGCGCCACCTTTACCGATAACATCACGGATTTTGTCGGTGTCGATTTTCATCGCGATCATGGTCGGAGCATTTTCCGACAGCTCAGTGCGCGACTGGCCGATGATCTGGTTCATCTGGCCGAGAATGTTCAGGCGCGCTTCCAGGGCTTGGCCCAGAGCGATCTCCATGATTTCTTCGGTGATGCCTTTGATCTTGATGTCCATCTGCAGCGCGGTAACACCTTTAGCGGTACCGGCTACTTTGAAGTCCATGTCGCCCAGGTGGTCTTCGTCGCCCAGGATGTCGGTCAGGATGGCAAACTTCTCGCCTTCTTTAACCAGACCCATGGCGATACCGGCAACTGGTGCCTTCATCGGTACACCGGCGTCCATCAGGGCCAGGGAAGCACCGCAAACGGAAGCCATGGAGCTGGAACCGTTGGACTCAGTGATTTCCGACACAACACGGATGGTGTACGGGAACACGTCAGCAGCAGGCAACATTGCGGAAATCGAACGACGGGCCAGACGGCCGTGACCGATTTCGCGACGACCAGCGCCACCCATGCGACCACACTCGCCCACCGAGAACGGAGGGAAGTTGTAGTGCAGCATGAACGGGTCTTTTTTCTCGCCTTCCAGGGTGTCCAGCAGCTGTGCGTCACGGGCGGTACCCAGGGTCGCGACTACCAGAGCCTGAGTTTCACCACGGGTGAACAGTGCCGAACCGTGGGTCTTCGGCAGAACGCCGACTTCGATGTTCAGCGGACGTACGGTGCGAGTGTCACGACCGTCGATACGTGGCTTGCCGTTAACGATGTTTTCGCGAACGGTGCGGTATTCGATTTCACCGAATGCAGCTTTGACTTCGCTGGAAGAAGGCTGGCCCTCTTCACCGGACAGCTTGGCAACAACCTGATCCTTCAGCTCGCCCAGGCGAGCGTAACGGTCGGCCTTGACGGTGATGGTGTAGGCGTCGGAGATGGCAGCGCCGAACTCGGAGCGGATAGCGCCCAGCAGTTCGGTAGCTTCGGCTTGCGGAGCCCAGGCCCAAGTTGGCTTGGCAGCTTCGGCAGCCAGTTCTTTAACCGCGTTGATCACAACCTGGAATTCGTCGTGAGCAAACAGTACGGCGCCCAGCATCTGGTCTTCGGTCAGCTCTTTGGCTTCCGATTCAACCATCAATACGGCTTCCGAGGTACCGGCAACGACCATGTCCAGGCTCGATGCTTTCTGTTGCTCGTAAGTCGGGTTCAGCAGGTAGCCGGTGCTTTCGTGGAAAGCAACGCGGGCAGCGCCGATCGGGCCATCGAAAGGAATACCGGAGATCGCCAGGGCAGCCGACGTACCGATCATCGCAGCGACGTCCGGATCGGTTTTCTTGCTGGTGGAAACGACGGTGCAGACAACCTGCACTTCGTTCATGAAGCCTTCTGGGAACAGCGGACGGATCGGACGGTCGATCAGTCGGGAAGTCAGGGTTTCTTTCTCGGAAGGACGACCTTCACGCTTGAAGAAACCGCCAGGGATCTTACCGGCAGCGTAAGTCTTTTCCTGGTAGTGAACAGAAAGAGGGAAGAAGCCTTTGCTCGGGTCAGCGGTCTTGGCGCCAACAACGGTCACCAATACGGTAACGTCGTCATCAACGGTAACCAGCACTGCGCCGGAGGCTTGACGGGCGATACGGCCTGTCTCAAGGGTAACGGTCGACTGACCGAACTGGAATTTTTTGATAACCGGGTTCACGGTGTCCTACCTTCTTTGTGGCTCTTGGGGAACTTGTTTTCTTGCGAAATTCTTGGGCAATGTCGGGAATCGGCCCAACCCTTGTCCAGGGGTAAAACGTGTATCCAGATAAAACTTGAGGCTGGGAGCCTACCATGAGCCAACGGGAATCCCGATGACACACGGCAGACAACCAACCTCTAGCGCAATCGCTTATTAGCGACGCAGACCCAGGCGACCGATCAGAGCCTGATAACGACCCAGATCCTTGCCTTTCAGGTAATCCAGCAGCTTACGACGCTGGTTTACCATGCGGATCAGACCACGACGGGAGTGGTGATCTTTACCGTTGGCCTTGAAGTGACCTTGCAGCTTGTTGATGTTGTGGGTCAGCAGTGCAACTTGCACTTCTGGCGAACCAGTGTCACCAACAGCTTGCTGATAGTCAGCAACGATTTGTGCTTTTTCTTGAACGTCGAGAGCCATGAGGCAATCCTTTTTTCAGGAAACCACCCAAAGGGCAGTTTCAACAGGCCAGGGACAAATCCCTGTATCTAAAAATGAGTGTTGACCGTGCCTGTTAACAGCCACACTCGTCCCAGTTTGCGTAAAAGCTACTGCGCTCGGTAATCCTGCGTCAAAAACAGGCTCGGAATGCTCATTAACAGCAGTTAACTCCGCTTCCTCGCCTGTTTTTTCCTTGTCTTACCTTCGCTCGCTACGCTTTTACCACAAACTGGTTCCGGTCATTCTGACCGAATCAGTCTACGCGGCGCGATGCGCCCGTCTTCGCTCACTTCACCGATACCGATAAAGCGACCGTTATGATCCTGTACCCGCACCATGCCGAACTTCGGAGCATCCGGGGCACGTACCGGCTGGCCGTTAAGCCAGTAGAACGCGCTGTGCTCCGAGAAGTGCAGCAACGGCCAATCCAGCAAACCGCTGTCCGATGGCATCAGGAAGCGATCA
Organism: Pseudomonas cyclaminis; assembly: GCF_015163715.1. GTDB lineage: Bacteria > Pseudomonadota > Gammaproteobacteria > Pseudomonadales > Pseudomonadaceae > Aquipseudomonas > Aquipseudomonas cyclaminis. Next base: position 26,365 of record NZ_JADDUM010000031.1, on the reverse strand, counting down.
ACCGCTTCATTGCCGCCTTCGGCGTGTACCGCTTCCAACTCTTCCAGCGTGACCGTCTGAGCGAGGCTGAAAGGTCCGGCCTGGGTGCGTCGCAGTTCTGCAACGTACGCGCCGCAACCGAGCTGCTCACCAATATCTTCCACCAGGGTACGGATATAGGTGCCTTTGCTGCAGTCCACGGCCAGGCGTGCGGTTTCACCTTCACAGGCGAGCAATTCCAAGCGCGCAATAGTAACAGAACGCGGTTCACGCTCCACTACTTCGCCCGCACGTGCCAGCTTGTAAAGTGGCTGCCCGTCACGCTTGAGAGCCGAGTACATCGGCGGTATCTGACTGATTTGCCCACGAAAAGCGGGTAAAGCGGCTTCGATATCAGCACGACCAACGGTCACATCGCGAACCTGCAAAACATCACCTTCGGCATCCGCCGTGGTGGTGGTCTTGCCCAGTTGCATCAGGGTTTCGTAACCCTTGTCGGAATCCAGCAGGTATTGCGAGAACTTGGTCGCTTCGCCAAAGCACAACGGCAGTACGCCGGTGGCCAGGGGATCAAGGCTACCGGTATGCCCGGCCTTCTCGGCATTGAGCAGCCAGCGGACCTTCTGCAACGCGGCATTGGAGGTAAAGCCAATGGGCTTGTCGAGCAGAATGATGCCGCTGACGTTGCGACGGATACGTTTGACCTGAGCCACCGCTTACTCCTTGGCGTCTTCAGGTGTGGACGGATGCTGGCTGTCTTCAGCCACGGCGCGCTCGATCAACGCCGACAGGTGCGCGCCACGCACGACGCTTTCGTCGTAGTGGAAGTGCAACTGCGGAACACTGCGCAACTTCATTTCGCGGGCCAACTGCATGCGCAGGAAACCGGCGGCCGAGTTGAGCACCTTGATGCTTTGTGCGATTTCTTCGCTGTTGTCCTGCCCCATCACGGTGATGAAGATCTTCGCGTGACCCACGTCACGGCTCACTTCAACGGCGGTGATGGTGACCAGGCCAACGCGCGGGTCTTTGACTTCGCGACGGATCAGTTGGGCCAGCTCGCGCTGCATCTGATCGCCGATACGTTGGGTACGGCTGTATTCTTTTGCCATGTCTTGTTACCTGTTACTGCCACACGGTGAAACCCGTGGGGTCTGAAAGCGGCAAACGCCCGGCCTGACAAAAGCCAGACCGGGCGTTGCGTTTAGAGTCCGTACGCTGCGCGGGGCATTTGCATGCCCACACGCGACGTGGCTCCGGAAGTGCGCGAGTTAGAGGCTGCGAGCAACCTGAACCTTCTCGTAGACTTCGATCTTGTCGCCAGGCTTGACGTCGTTGTAGCTCTTGACGCCGATACCGCATTCCATGCCGGCACGTACTTCGGAAGCGTCATCCTTGAAGCGGCGCAGGGATTCCAGCTCGCCTTCGAAGATAACGATGTCTTCACGCAATACACGGATCGGACGGTTACGGTACACAGTACCTTCGATAACCATGCAACCGGCGATCGCACCGAATTTCGGCGAGCGGAACACATCACGCACCTCGGCGATACCCAGGATATTTTCCCGAACGTCGCTGCCAAGCATGCCGGTGAGGGCTTTCTTGACGTCTTCGATGATGTCGTAGATGACGTTGTAGTAACGCATGTCCAGGCCTTCCTGCTCGACGATCTTCCGTGCGCCAGCATCGGCACGCACGTTGAAGCCGAACAATACAGCGTTGGAAGCCAGTGCCAAGTTAGCGTCGGATTCGGTGATACCACCGACACCGCCACCTACAACACGCACTTGCACTTCGTCGTTACCCAGGCCATTCAAGGCGCCGTTCAACGCTTCGAGGGAACCACGAACGTCAGATTTGAGGACGATATTGAGCGTCTTCTTCTCTGCCTGGCCCATGTTCTCGAAGATGTTTTCCAGCTTGCCGGCGTGAGCGCGAGCCAGTTTGACTTCGCGGAACTTGCCTTGACGGAACAGAGCCACTTCGCGGGCTTTCTTCTCGTCCGACAGCACGCTCATCTCGTCGCCAGCGTCCGGGGTACCGTCCAGGCCGAGGATCTCGACAGGGATGGAAGGACCGGCTTCCTTGATTGGCTTGCCGTTCTCGTCGAGCATGGCACGTACACGGCCATAGTTCGAACCGACCAGGACCATGTCGCCTTGGCGCAGGGTACCGTCTTGAACCAGAACGGTTGCAACCGGGCCACGACCTTTGTCGAGACGCGATTCAACCACAACGCCACGACCTGGGGCCGATGGGGTAGCTTTCAGTTCGAGTACTTCAGCTTGCAGCAGGACCGCTTCGAGCAGTTCGTCCACGCCAGTACCGACTTTCGCCGAAACCGAAACGAACGGCGTATCACCGCCCCACTCTTCAGACGTCACGCCGTGAACCGACAGTTCGCTACGGATGCGATCAAGATCGGCGCCCGGCTTGTCGATTTTGTTCACAGCAACAACCAGTGGAACACCAGCGGCCTTGGCGTGCTGGACAGCTTCAATGGTCTGCGGCATCACGCCGTCGTCCGCTGCAACTACCAGGATCACGATGTCAGTCGCCTTGGCACCACGGGCACGCATTGCGGTAAACGCGGCGTGACCTGGGGTGTCGAGGAAGGTGACCATGCCGCGCTCGGTTTCAACGTGGTATGCACCGATGTGCTGGGTGATACCGCCGGCTTCGCCAGCAGCTACCTTGGCACGACGGATATAGTCGAGCAGCGACGTCTTACCATGGTCAACGTGGCCCATTACGGTCACAACTGGCGCACGGGAGAACGTTTCACCTTCAAACTTCAGGGACTCTGCCAGGGAATCTTCCAGGGCGGTGTCGCTGACCAGGGTCACTTTGTGGCCCAGTTCTTCGGCTACCAGCTGAGCAGTTTCCTGATCAAGCACCTGGTTGATGGTCGCTGGAGTACCCAGTTTGAACATGAACTTGATGATTTCAGCAGCCTTGACCGACATCTGATTGGCGAGATCGCCAACAGTGATGGTCTCGCCGATCTGCACATCACGCACGACAGGGCCGGTTGGGCTCTGGAAACCGTGGGCGTTGCGCTTCTTCAGCTTGGCCTTGCCGCGACCACCACGACGGAAGCCATCGCTTTCTTCGTCGGTAGTACGTGGGGCAACGCGTGGCGCAGGCGCCTTCTCTTTGACCGAAGCGCGATGCGGAGCGTTTTTGCGCTCGCCATCACCACCACCACCGCGACGATTGTTATCGTCGGCACGTGGTTTGTCCGGACGACGAGGTTCCTCGCGCTTGCGGGCATCGGCAGCAGGTGCTGGTGCAGCGGCAACCGGAGCGGCCTCACGCACAGCTTCTGCAGGAGCGCCAGGCGCGGCGACCGCATCAGTCGAAGCAGTTTGCGCAGCAGCAGGCTGACGGCGCGCTTCTTCTTCGGCGCGACGCTTGGATTCTTCTTCAGCCTTCTGACGAGCAGCATTTTCTACTGCGCGACGTTCATCCAGTTCGCGTTTGCGCTCGGCTTCGATTTCTTCCGGGCTGCGCTGTACGAAGACTTTTTTCTTGCGTACTTCAACGCTGATGCTCTTGCTACCAGCAACACGCAGGGTGCTGGTAGTTTTGCGCTGCAATGTAATCTTGCGCGGTTCTTCCACTTTCGCCTTGTGGCTGCTCTTCAAGTGAGTCAGCAAAGACTGCTTCTCACTATCGCTCACACCTTCATCGGCGGCGGTGTGCGGCAGACCTGCCTCACGCATCTGCTGCAACAGGCGCTCTACCGGTGTTTTGACCTCATCGGCCAGTTGTTTCACCGTGACTTGCGTCATGCACTTCTCTCCTCAGGCCGCGCCTAATTACTCGAACCAATGGGCTCGGGCGGCCATGATCAACTTGCCGGCACGATCATCGTCAATGCCGTCGATGTCGAGCAGGTCGTCAATAGACTGCTCGGCCAGGTCTTCGCGGGTAATTACGCCGCGCACCGCCAGTTCCATCGCCAAATCCTTGTCCATACCCTCAAGCGAGAGCAGGTCTTCGGCCGGATGGGCGTCTGCCAGCTTTTCCTCAGTAGCGATGGCTTTAGTCAACAAACGATCCTTGGCCCGAGCGCGAAGCTCGTTGACGGTGTCTTCGTCAAAGCCGTCGATGTTGAGCATTTCTTCCAACGGTACGTAGGCAATCTCTTCCAGGCTGGTGAAGCCTTCATCTACCAGCACCTGTGCCAGGTCTTCGTCGACTTCCAACTCGTCGATGAAGTTGCGCAGGATGTCACCGGTTTCAGCTTGCTGCTTAGCCTGGATGTCCGATTCGGTCATCACGTTCAGGGTCCAACCGGTCAGTTGGCTGGCCAGACGCACGTTCTGACCACCACGACCAATGGCCTGAGCCAGATTGTCTGCGCCAACGGCGATGTCCATTGCATGGGCATCTTCGTCAACGATAATTGCCGCCACTTCAGCCGGCGACATGGCGTTGATCACGAACTGCGCCGGGTTATCGTCCCACAGGACGATATCCACACGCTCACCGCCCAATTCGCCCGACACTGCCTGGACGCGCGAACCGCGCATACCAATGCAAGCGCCCTGCGGGTCGATGCGTTTGTCCTTGGAACGGACCGCGATCTTGGCGCGCGAACCCGGGTCGCGGGACGCAGCCATGACTTCGATCAGGCCTTCGGCGATTTCCGGCACTTCGATACGGAACAGCTCGATCAGCATTTCCGGCGCGGTACGCGACAGGATCAACTGAGGGCCGCGGTTCTCGGTGCGGATTTCCTTGAGCAGTGCACGCAGGCGCACACCAACACGGAAAGTTTCGCGAGAGATGATGTCTTCGCGGGCCAGCAACGCTTCAGCGTTGTTGCCCAAGTCGACAATCACATTGTCGCGGGTAACTTTTTTCACGGTGCCGGAGATGATTTCACCCAGGCGCTCGCGATAAGCGTCGACAACTTGAGCGCGCTCGGCTTCGCGAACCTTCTGCACGATCACCTGTTTGGCGGTCTGTGCAGCAATACGGCCGAACTCGATGGATTCGATCTTTTCTTCGACGACATCACCGACCTGGGCGCCCGGGTGCGTTTCGGCAACCTTGCTTGGCCAGGTTTCGATGGCCGGATCATCAAGATCGGCTTCTTCGACGACCGTCCAGCGACGGAAAGTCTCATAGGCACCGGTGTGGCGATTGATTTCCACACGCAGATCAACTTCGTCTTCAAAACGCTTCTTGGTAGCAGTGGCCAGGGCCAGCTCCAGCGCTTCAAAAATCACGTTTGCCGGTACGCCCTTTTCATTGGATACCGACTCAACAACCAGCAGTACTTCTTTGCTCATCGTACGCCTCGCCTTTCGCAAGCCATTGGATCCGCGGGATCCGCGTCTCAGTCAAAACTGGGAATAATGTTGGCCTTGTCGATCATATCGATCGGCAACAGGAACTCATGGTCTTCTACCTGCACCACGACATCCTGTTCTTCTACACCGCGCAGAAGGCCCTGAAAGTTGCGTCGCCCTTCAAAAGGAGATCGCAGCTTGATCTTCACTTGTTCACCGGCAAATTTTGCAAACTGCTCAATAGTGAACAGTGGGCGTTCCATGCCTGGCGAGGAAACTTCGAGGGTATATTCAACGGAAATTGGATCTTCAACATCCAGGACACCGCTGATCTGACGGCTGACAATGGCACAATCGTCCACCAGCACACCGCCCTCTTTATCGATATAAACGCGCAACATTGAGTGGCGACCTTGAGCCGAAAACTCAATACCCCAGCATTCATAGCCTAGGGCCACGACCACCGGGGCCAGCAAGGCCTGCAACTCTTCTAGCTTGCTCGACACCTGAACCCCCTCGTGCATGTATGTGCATGCTGTGCAAAATAAAAAAATGGGCGAAACGCCCATCCTTGAAACGCCGTCGAATAGCGGCGTTGAAAGTGTCCAGCTAACAAAAAGCCCCTTAAAAGGGGCTCCGCTAAAACTGGTTGCGGGGGCCGGATTTGAACCGACGACCTTCGGGTTATGAGCCCGACGAGCTACCAGACTGCTCCACCCCGCGACAAAGCTGGGGCGGAAGTATACGACCGATCCCTTACAGGGTCAATGTAACCTTCCACCTACAAGAAAGCCCGCAACAGCGGGCTCTCCTGATAATTGGTACCGAGAAGGGGACTCGAACCCCTACACCCTATGGGCACAACCACCTCAAGGTTGCGTGTCTACCAATTCCACCACCTCGGCAATACAGCGTTTACAACCCTTCTTACTTCTGCTCTTGAGCTGGAGGTACGTCAGTCGCTGGAGTAGCCGACTTTTGCTCTTGAAGCACCGGGACATCATCAGAAGCCGGTTTTGCTTTTGGAACTTCCAACACCGCTGGGTTTGGCAAACCTACTTGAGTCAGCACATGAGCTTTCTCTTTAGCAAAGTAACCTAACCCTAAGCTGGTTATGAAGAAACCGGCGGCAAGTATAGCAGTAAACTTACTAAGAAAGGTAGAGGAACCTTGGCTTCCGAACACAGTATTTGAAGCACCTGCACCGAAAGACGCACCAGCATCCGCACCTTTACCCTGTTGCAACAAAACCAGGGCAACTACGCCCAGGGCAGCCAACAGATGAAAAACGACTACGACTGTTTCCAGCATTTTTTCAGTTTCCCGCGGCGCGACAAATCGCACCGAACTCATCTGCATTCAGGGAGGCTCCACCAATGAGCCCCCCATCGATATCCGGCATGCCGAACAGTTCGACCGCATTGGCCGCCTTCACGCTGCCGCCGTATAGAAGCCGCACACCTTGTGCGATTTCAGAATTCTCTGCCGCCAACTGCGCGCGGATGGCTGCGTGCACATCCTGCGCCTGTTGCGGTGTAGCAGTCAGCCCGGTACCAATGGCCCAGACCGGCTCGTAAGCAATTACCGCCTTTGCAAACGCACCAACACCCAGCTCCTCGATGATGCTGCCCAGCTGACGCGAGACAACTTCAAGAGTCTTGCCTGATTCGCGCTGCTCAAGGGTTTCCCCTATGCACAACACTGGAATCAAGCCACAAGCCTGTGCCGCTGCGAACTTGCGATTGAGTGTCCCATCACGCTCGCCCATCATCTGACGGCGCTCGGAGTGCCCAACAAGCACATAGGAACAACCCGCATCGACCAGCTGACTCGGTGCAATCTCACCGGTCAACGCACCTTGCATGGCCTCCACCGCAGAATTCTGCGCGCCGACCTGAATCGACTTACCTTTCAAGCCATCAACCACTTGGGTGATATGCAAGCAAGGTGGGAAGACCGCGACATCAACACCGCTAGGCAAGGCCAAGTGACGAAGGCCGTTGATCAGCTCAGCGACACTGGCGCGGGTACCGTGCATCTTCCAGTTACCAGCTACCATAGTGCGACGCATGCTGTACCTCGTCGGTCAAAGTGGGCGCAGATGTTACCCAACCACATCATTACTGGCAAGCCGAATTCAGGCGCAAACTTCAGTTACCAGTTTTGCCAGGTCTTCGGCGTGGCCGCGAACCTGTATTTCGTCGTCACCTTCGACCATAACGCGCACCAAAGGCTCTGTGCCGGACTTGCGCAGCAGTACCCGCCCACGCCCAGCCATTGCCAGCGTCACGCGCTCGCAAGCCTCTTTGACAGCAGGGTGCTCGATCGGGTTTTCGCCGCCCGAGAAACGCACGTTAAGCAATACTTGCGGGCATTTGCGTAAAGCCTGACGCGCCTGCGCCAAGCTCTCTTCACGACGACGCAAAGCCAGCAACACCTGCAAAGCAGCGATAATCGCATCGCCCGTGGTGGTGTGCTGGAAGCATACGACGTGCCCAGAGTTTTCACCGCCTACCTGCCAATTGCGCTCCAGCAGCTCGGCGATCACATAACGGTCACCCACGTTGGCACGAACAAAAGGAATACCCAAGTCCGCCAATGCGAGCTCAAGCCCCAGGTTGCTCATCAACGTACCGACGACACCACCTTGCAGCTTGTTACGCTCATGCAGGTCACGGGCAATGATGAACAACAGGTCATCGCCATCCACCACGGCCCCGGTGTGATCAACCATCAGCACGCGGTCGCCATCGCCGTCAAAGGCAATCCCGAGGTCGGCATGCTCAGCCAGGACAGCGGCCTGCAACTGCTCCATATGGGTGGAGCCGCAGTTTTCGTTGATGTTCAATCCATTGGGCTGGGCCGAGAGGACTGTGACATCTGCGCCCAATTCCTTGAACACGCTTGGGGCGACTTTGTAGGTCGCACCATGGGCGCAATCGACCACAATCTTCAGGCCTGCAAAGTTGGTGCTGGTTGGCACGCTGCTCTTGCAGAACTCTATATAACGGCCCGACGCGTCGTTGATCCGCGAAACCTTGCCCAACTTACTGGATTCGACCACCGTCATCGGCGCGTCCAACAGTTCTTCAATCATCAGCTCAATCTCGTCCGGCAACTTGGTGCCCTGCCCCGAGAAAAACTTGATGCCGTTGTCATCATGAGGGTTGTGCGAGGCGCTGATCACAATACCGGCTTCAGCGTGGAAGGTACGCGTCAGGTATGCAATCGCAGGGGTCGGCATAGGGCCTAGCAACATCACGTCAGCCCCCGCGGCGGACAAACCTGCCTCAAGCGCAGACTCGAACATGTACCCCGAGATTCGTGTGTCCTTGCCCACCAGGATCCGGCAAGCGCCCATGCTGCGGAAGGCCATACCCGCCGCCCAACCCAGCTTGAGCATAAAATCAGGAGTAATAGGAAATTCGCCGACCCGACCACGGATACCGTCGGTGCCAAAGTATTTTTTAGTCATAAGTGCTCCATCATTCTTATTCGGCTGATTCTACAGCGGCAATCATGCGCACCACATCAACGGTTTCTGCGACGTCATGCACACGCAAGATGCGCGCACCCTTGGTCACGGCCAGCGCCGCCAGCGCAAGGCCACCGTATAATCGTTCACCCACAGGCCGATTCAACGCCAGCCCGATCATGCTCTTGCGTGAAACGCCTACCAGTAAGGGGCGACCAAGGGCATGCAGGGACTCCATGTGCTTGAACAGACTTAAATTGTGTTGCAGGGTCTTGGCAAAACCAAAACCAGGATCAAGAATTATCTTTTCCGGCGCAATGCCTACCGCGGCGCACTGGGCAACACGCTCGGAGAGAAAACCACTTACCTCGCCGACCAGATCATCGTAGTGCGGGCTGTCCTGCATATTGCCGGGCTCACCCAACATATGCATCAGGCACACGGGCAGACCGGTAGCCGCGGCCGCATCCAGAGCGCCGTCGCGCCGCAAAGACCGCACATCATTGATCAATCCGGCCCCCAGCCGAGCTGTCTCGCGCATCACGGCCGGCGTTGACGTGTCGACCGAAATAATTACATCCAGCTCACGGGCAATGCGCTCGACAATCGGCGCCACACGTTCCAGCTCCTCCAGCGGAGAAACAACACGGGCACCCGGCCGGGTCGACTCGCCACCGACATCAATCAGCGTCGCGCCGGCAGCCACCATTGACTCGGCATGACGCAAGGCTGCATCAACCTGGCTGAAGCGGCCACCATCGGAAAAGGAATCGGGGGTTACATTAAGAATACCCATGACATGCGCACGGGCTAAATCAAGAACCCGGTTGCCGCAAGGCAACCGGGTGGAGGACGTACCAAAAGTCATTTCAAACCTTAGTGATCCGCTGCCGGACCGCCGATCGGGGTTTCAGGACGCTCGTTTTGAACGACGGGCGGCGTGCCCGAAGTACCCGAACCCCCTTCCCAATCGCGAGGTTCACGAGGCGCCCGACCAGCCATGATGTCGTCGATCTGGTCCGCATCAATGGTCTCGTACTTCATCAGCGCGTCAGCCATTGCATCCAGCTTGTCGCGATTGTCGGTCAGAATCTGCTTGGCTGTGCCGTAGCACTGATCAATGATGCTGCGCACTTCGGAGTCGATCAGCTTGGCCGTCTCACCGGAGAAGCTGGCGCTTTGACCGCCACCACCACGCCCCAGGAACACTTCGCCCTCCTCCTCGGCATACATCAACGGGCCCAGTTTTTCCGACAATCCCCACTTGGTCACCATGTTCCGAGCAATCTGGCTTGCACGCATGATGTCGTTGGAAGCGCCAGTGGTTACGCCGTCGAAGCCCAGCGTCATCTCTTCTGCAATCCGGCCGCCGTAAAGCGAGCAGATCTGGCTGATCAGCGCACGCTTGGAGAGGCTGTAACGATCCTCTTCCGGCAGGAACATGGTGACACCCAGCGCACGACCACGAGGAATGATCGACACCTTGTAGACCGGGTCGTGCTCAGGCACAACACGCCCCACAATCGCGTGACCGGCTTCATGATAAGCAGTGTTCTGCTTCTCTTTCTCGGACATGACCATGGACTTGCGCTCGGCGCCCATCATGATCTTGTCTTTCGCCAGCTCGAACTCTTTCATTTCAACGATGCGCTTGCCGGTACGAGCCGCAAACAACGAAGCTTCGTTCACCAAGTTGGCCAGGTCGGCACCGGAGAAGCCTGGAGTACCACGGGCAATCACGGCCGGAGCCACGTCATCCCCCATTGGCACCTTGCGCATATGCACTTTCAGAATCTGTTCACGACCACGGATGTCCGGTAAACCGACCACAACCTGACGGTCGAAACGACCCGGACGCAGCAGCGCAGGGTCAAGCACGTCTGGACGGTTGGTTGCGGCGATGACGATGATGCCGTCATTCATCTCGAAACCATCCATCTCGACCAGCAACTGGTTGAGAGTCTGCTCACGCTCGTCGTGACCACCACCCATGCCAGCACCGCGATGGCGACCAACAGCGTCGATTTCATCGATGAAGATGATGCACGGCGCGTGTTTCTTGGCCTGCTCGAACATATCGCGGACACGACTGGCACCCACGCCGACAAACATCTCAACGAAGTCAGAACCGGAAATGGTGAAAAACGGCACCTTGGCTTCGCCTGCAATCGCCTTCGCCAGCAAGGTCTTACCGGTACCCGGAGGACCTACCATCAGCACGCCGCGAGGAATACGACCACCGAGGCGCTGGAACTTGCCTGGGTCGCGCAAGAACTCGACCAGTTCGCCGACTTCTTCCTTGGCCTCATCGCAGCCAGCAACGTCAGCCAGGGTGGTTTTCACCTGATCTTCGGAGAGCAGGCGCGCCTTGCTCTTGCCGAAGCTCATCGGCCCGCCCTTGCCTCCGCCGCCGCCTTGCATCTGGCGCATGAAGAACATGAATACGGCAATGATCACAAGGATCGGGAAGCTTGCCACCAGGAGCTGAGTCCAGATGCTCTGCTGCTCAGGCTGCTTGCCTTCGACCACCACGTGGTTGTCCACCAGGTCGCCGATCAGACCGTTGTCCTGGATTGCCGGACGAATGGTCTTGAAGCTGTCGCCATCGTTGCGTTTGCCGGTGATCACGTAGCCATCAACCGCTACGCGCTCGACCTTGCCATCCTTAACTTGCTGGATGAAGTCGGAGTAGTTGAGGGTCTGCGGCTCGTTAGGGCTGGAGAAGTTGTTCATCACCGTCACCAGGACAGCCGCGATGATCAACCACAGGATCAGATTCTTTGCCATATCGTTCAATTAACTACCCTCTGAAGCAAGCTCCGCTACTGGCGCGCGCTTCGCATGATATTCACCGGCCTAACTTACTACATTACCTACAACTCTGGCAGGCGCCGTCTGTAACCCTTTGTGAAACTTTGACTACACAATATTCGTAAAGCTTCGCGACGAAAGCGATATAAAAAAACCTATCACCCTCCTCGAATAAATCAAAAACGCTCTTCGCTCGCCGCACCTTCAACCCCGCGGAACCCACGGCACAGCAGGTATTGCTCACGAGAACGGTCTCGGGACGAGTCTGGCTTGCGAGTTTGCACCTTGTCGAACAGCTTGCGAATGTTCTTGTGATACTCGTCAAAACCTTCGCCCTGGAAGACTTTCACAAGGAAATCTCCACCGGGACGCAACACCCGACCCGCCAAATCCAGTGCCAGTTCGCAGAGGAACATGGCTCGCGGCATATCGACGGCCGGTAATCCACTCATATTGGGGGCCATGTCGGAAATCACAAGGTCTACCTGCGAATTTCCCACAGCCTCCAAGATCTCGGCCAACACCGAGTCCTGGGTGAAGTCGCCGTGTACGAAGGTCACATCCGGGATGCTGTCCATCTCAAGGATGTCGGAGGCGATCAACCGGCCTTGTCCGCCAATCAGACGACTGGTCACCTGGGACCAACCACCTGGAGCGGCACCCAGGTCGATAACACTCATGCCTGGACGAATCAATTTGTCCTTGTCCTGGATCTCCAGGAGCTTGTAGCTGGCCCGCGAACGGTACCCGTCCTTCTGCGCCTTTTTGACGTAAGGATCGTTGAAATGCTCTTGCAGCCACTTAAGGCTAGTTTTGGAACGGGCCACGGGCCACCTCGAAAATAAAACGGGTCGTGATTAACTGGGCGGTCCCGGACTCGCTCGGGTAAACTGGCCGCCGCTTTTTACAAGATCAGACGCAGGGGTCAGATTATGCCGCTCACTCAAGAGCAGAAGAAACAGTACAAATCCATTGGCCACCATCTGAAACCAGTTCTGATTGTGGCAGACAACGGTTTGACTGAAGGTGTGTTAGCCGAACTTGAACGCGCATTGGGCGATCACGAACTGATCAAGATCAAGGTCAACATCCTTGACCGTGAAGCGCGCCTGGCCGCCATTGCAGAACTGTGCAAGGTTGGCAAAGCGGACCTGGTTCAGGTCATCGGCAAGATGGCGCTGCTGTATCGCAAGAACTTCAGCGTCAACAAGCAACTGTCGAACGTGCATCGCTTCAAATGACACAAGGGTCACGGGCGCGCTTTGCGCGCCCCGCCACTCCATCCTGGCGCGGGCTGTACAACCAAAACCAGGCCGGAGAACCCTAATACAAGATAGCTGAATAGCTGCCAGCGCAACGCTTCCGGCAGCCACACATGCACGATGCAAAACATTGCACACGCATACAGCGCCATCAACAGCAGTTGGCCGCGAATATCCCGCCACAAACTCCCCAAGCCCTCAGCCTTGACCAGCACCAATGCTTGAAGGGTCACGCACGCCGCTGCAAAACCCACCAGCAACGCACTCAGTAATCCATCGATCTCATCGATCAGCAACGGAGCCAGACCAATAAGGCCCAGCGCCGGCAGCACACCAATGTGCAGCAACCACAGGCCACCCACCCAAAGCATCTGGGCAAGCTGCCAAAGCATGGCGCCCGCACGAAGCGGGCGCCGCCTCTCAGACGTGACGAACTTCAACAATCTCGTACTCGATCACGCCACCGGGTGTTTTTACAGCCACCACATCACCCTCTTCCTTGGCAATCAAGGCGCGGGCCAGCGGCGAACCGACGGAGATTTTTCCGAGCTTAAAGTCAGCTTCGTCTTCGCCGACGATATGGTAAGTCACGCGCTCATCAGTCTCCACATTGGCGATCTCGACGGTGGTACCGAAGATCACTTTGCCAGTGTGAGGAATGCTCGTAACGTCAATGACGACCTGATTCTGGATCCGGCCTTCAATGTCACGAATCCGCGCCTCAACCATACCCTGCTGCTCGCGAGCAGCGTGGTATTCAGCATTTTCCTTCAAGTCACCCAGCTCGCGGGCCGTACCGATGTCCTGGCTCAGCTTCGGACGTACGACCTTGGTCAGATGAGCGTGCTCCTCTTCCAGGGCCTTTGCGCCCTGGACGGTCATTGGGTATTTGATCATGCCTTCAATCCTGCGTGTAGATCCTGCAAGCGGCGCACGGTTTTTTCTGGACCGAACTTGAGCGCTTCACAGATAGCTTCGCCAGCAGCAATGGTGGTGGTGCAGTAGATCTTGTGCTGCAAGGCATTACGACGAATGGAGTAGGAGTCCGCGATCGACTGACGACCTTCGGTGGTATTGATGATCAGGGTGACTTCGTCATTCTTGATCATGTCGACCACGTGCGGACGGCCTTCCGTCACCTTGTTTACGCGACGTACTTTCAGGCCTGCCGCTTCGATCAGCTTGGCAGTACCGGCAGTGGCCACGACTTCAAAGCCCAAGTTGATCAGATCACGGGCAACACCTGCAACCAGTGGCTTGTCGTCATCACGCACACTGATAAACGCAGTACCGCCGGTCGGCAGCACTTCGCTGGCACCCATCTGAGCCTTGGCGAACGCTTCACCGAAGGTATCGCCCACGCCCATCACTTCACCGGTGGACTTCATCTCTGGGCCCAGGATCGGGTCCACACCAGGGAATTTGGCGAATGGGAACACCGCCTCTTTCACGCTGTAGAAGTTCGGAATGATTTCCTTGGTGAAGCCGATTTCCTTCAGGGTCTTACCGGCCATTACCCGGGCAGCGATCATGGCCAGGGACACACCGATGCACTTGGAAACGAACGGTACGGTACGCGAAGCACGTGGGTTGACTTCAATGACGTAGATGTCTTCGCCTTGCAGCGCCAACTGAACGTTCATCAAGCCGACCACGCCCAGTTCCAGGGCCATTTTCTTGACCTGCTCGCGCATCTCGTCCTGGATGTGCAGCGGCAACGAGTACGGTGGCAGCGAGCACGCGGAGTCACCGGAGTGAACGCCCGCCTGTTCGATGTGCTGCATGATCGCGCCGATCACTACATCAGTGCCGTCGCAAACCGCATCCACGTCCATTTCAATGGCGCAGTTGAGGAAGTGATCCAGCAGCACAGGGCTGTCATTGGACACTTTCACCGCATCACGCAGGTAACGCTTGAGTTCTTCTTCTTCGTAGACGATTTCCATCGCCCGGCCGCCCAGCACGTAGGACGGACGCACCACCAGCGGGTAGCCGATCTTGCTGGCTGCGCGGATAGCTTCGTCTTCGCTGCGCACGGTAGCGTTTGGCGGCTGACGCAGGTTCAGGCGCTCAACCATTTGCTGGAAACGCTCACGGTCTTCAGCACGGTCGATAGCGTCCGGGCTGGTGCCGATGATTGGCACACCGGCAGCTTCCAGGGCGCGCGCCAATTTCAGCGGAGTTTGGCCGCCGTACTGCACGATCACGCCTTTTGGCTTCTCGACGCGACAGATTTCCAGCACGTCTTCCAGCGTAACCGGCTCGAAGTACAAGCGGTCGGAAGTGTCGTAGTCAGTGGAAACAGTTTCTGGGTTGCAGTTGACCATGATGGTCTCGTACCCGTCTTCGCGCAGGGCGAGAGCGGCGTGTACGCAGCAGTAGTCGAACTCGATGCCCTGGCCGATACGGTTTGGACCGCCACCCAGGATGATGATCTTGTCACGGCCCGACGGTGCGGCCTCGCACTCCTCCTCGTAGGTGGAGTACAGGTACGCGGTGTCGGTGGCGAACTCTGCTGCGCACGTGTCAACGCGCTTGTAGACCGGGAAGATATCCAGCTTGTGGCGATGCGTGCGCAGGTTCTTCTCGGTCACGCCCAACAGCTTGGCCAGACGCTGGTCGGAGAAGCCTTTGCGCTTGAGGCGGAACATCAGGTCGCGATCGATAGAGGAAAGACCCAGGGTCTTGACCTTCTCTTCTTCCTTGATCAGATCTTCAATCTGCACCAGGAACCACGGATCAATCATGTTCATGCCGAAGATGTCTTCGACGGTCATGCCCGCGCGGAAAGCATCAGCCACGTACCAGATACGCTCGGCGCCCGGCACGGTCAGCTCGCGCTTGAGCACGCTCATGCTTTCGGGGTTGCTCAGGTCGAGCTTCTCATCCAGACCGCAGACGCCCACTTCCAGGCCACGCAGGGCTTTCTGCAGGGACTCCTGGAAGGTCCGGCCGATGGCCATGACTTCACCAACCGACTTCATCTGAGTGGTCAGGCGGGCATCGGCTTTCGGGAATTTCTCGAAAGCAAAGCGTGGCAGTTTGGTGACGACGTAGTCGATCGACGGCTCGAAGGACGCCGGCGTGGCGCCGCCAGTGATTTCGTTTTGCAGCTCGTCCAGGGTGTAACCGATCGCCAGCTTGGCAGCGATGCGCGCAATCGGGAAGCCGGTAGCTTTCGATGCCAGCGCCGAAGAACGCGATACACGCGGATTCATCTCGATAACGACCATACGGCCGGTGTCCGGGCAGATACCGAACTGAACGTTGGAACCGCCGGTTTCAACGCCGATCTCACGCAGTACCGCCAACGAGGCGTTACGCATGATCTGGTATTCCTTGTCCGTCAGGGTCTGTGCCGGTGCAACGGTGATCGAGTCACCCGTGTGCACGCCCATCGGGTCGAAGTTTTCGATGGAGCAGACGATGATGCAGTTGTCCTTTTTGTCGCGGACAACTTCCATCTCGTACTCTTTCCAGCCGATCAGGGATTCGTCGATCAGCAGCTCTTTGGTCGGCGACAGGTCCAGACCACGCGCGCAAATCTCTTCGAACTCTTCACGGTTGTAAGCAATGCCGCCACCCGTGCCCCCCATGGTGAAGGACGGACGGATAATGCACGGGAAGCCCAGCTTTTCGAGAACCGCGTTGGCCTCTTCCATGCTGTGGGCGATACCCGAGCGCGGGCAGTCAAGGCCGATGGACTTCATGGCCTTGTCGAAACGCGAACGGTCTTCAGCCTTGTCGATGGTGTCAGCGTTGGCGCCGATCATCTCTACGCCGAATTTTTCCAGGACGCCTTCGCGCTCCAGGTCCAGCGCGCAGTTCAGTGCAGTCTGGCCGCCCATGGTTGGCAACAGGGCGTCCGGACGCTCTTTCTCGATGATCTTGGCAACGGTCTGCCACTTGATCGGCTCGATGTAGGTGGCGTCGGCCATGTCCGGGTCGGTCATGATGGTGGCCGGGTTGGAGTTCACCAGGATGACGCGGTAGCCCTCTTCGCGCAGGGCTTTACAGGCCTGGGCGCCGGAGTAGTCGAATTCGCAGGCCTGGCCGATCACGATCGGGCCAGCGCCGAGAATCAGGATGCTTTTTATGTCTGTACGTTTTGGCATGGGTTTGTCACTCAAATCCGCAGGTCAGTCGGCAAGCCGTCTTGAACAATCTTTGAAGAGCCTGCAGGGGCCACCGGGATTCGGGGCCGCCCGCAGGCCGCTCAGTCAGCGTCGCTTGGCCATCTCATTGATGAAACGGTCGAACAGCGGCGCTACGTCGTTCGGGCCCGGGCTTGCTTCAGGGTGGCCCTGGAAGCTGAACGCGCTCTTATCGGTGCGCTCGATGCCTTGCAGGGAGCCGTCGAACAGCGACTTGTGAATTGCGCGAACGTTGCCCGGCAAGGTCGCTTCATCCACCGCAAAACCGTGGTTCTGGCTGGTGATCATCACAACGCCAGTGTCCAGGTCTTGCACAGGGTGGTTGGCACCGTGATGGCCGTGACCCATTTTCAGGGTCTTGGCGCCGGAAGCCAGTGCCAATAGCTGGTGGCCCAGGCAGATACCGAATACCGGAATCTCGGTTTCCAGCACTTCCTTGATGGCCTGGATGGCGTAGTCGCAAGGCTCCGGATCACCCGGACCGTTGGACAGGAACACACCATCCGGCTGCAAGGCCAGCACATCGCTGGCTGGGGTTTGCGCAGGCACCACAGTCACGCGGCAACCGCGCTCAACCAGCATGCGCAGGATGTTGTACTTCACACCGTAGTCGTACGCGACCACGTGGTAAGGCAACTCGCTGGCTTCGATGGTCGCGTGGCTGTCGGTCTTCAAGTCCCAGACAGTGGAGCGCCATTCGTACTTCTCTTTGACGCTGACGACCTTCGCCAGGTCCATGCCCTTCAAGCCAGGGAAGCCTTGCGCTGCGGCAATCGCCGCGTCTTCGGAAATATTGTCACCGACCATGATGCAGCCGTTCTGCGAGCCTTTTTCACGCAGGATGCGCGTGAGGCGGCGCGTATCGATACCGGCGATCGCCACAACATTGTTGGCTTTCAGGTAATCGGACAGCGACATCGTGTTACGCCAGTTGCTCGCAACCAGTGGCAGGTCACGAATCACCAGGCCGGCCGACCAGACACGATCAGACTCGACATCTTCCGGTGTAGTACCGGTGTTGCCGATGTGTGGATAGGTCAGGGTAACGATCTGTTGGGCGTAGGAAGGATCGGTAAGGATTTCCTGATAGCCGGTCATGGCAGTGTTAAACACTACCTCTCCAACGGTTTGACCGTCGGCTCCAATGGCTTCGCCGCGAAAAATGCTGCCATCAGCAAGGGCGAGTATGGCTGGCTTAGTCAAGAAGACCTCCCGTAAATAAAGCCTGAAAGGGCGATCGCAGGTTGTAAAAAAGCGGAGTGACGTATGGACACGTCACCCCGCTTCTTCACTGAATTATTCTGCGCGCTTTTAGTGGACACACTAAAGCTGTAGCTTACAGAAAAAGGCTTTTTTGGTCCACCGCTAATGAGCCTTAAAGGCAGGAGAATGCGACAGGACGTCGCTTAGCGGGTAAAAACGGGGCCTTAGGATAATCCCGAGGCCCCGTTTTAGCTACTGATTAGTGCAGATCCAGCACATCGCGCATGTCGTACAGACCCGCATCACGACCTTCCAACCAGAGCGCAGCACGCACCGCACCCTTGGCGAATGTCATGCGGCTGGAGGCCTTGTGCGTGATTTCCAGGCGCTCGCCTTCAGTGGCGAACAGCACGGTGTGATCACCTACGACATCACCACCACGAACGGTCGCAAAACCAATGGTGTCACGGGCACGCGCACCGGTATGACCTTCACGCCCGTAGACAGCCACCTTGGACAGGTCACGCCCCAACGCATCAGCAATTGCCTCGCCCATGCGCAGCGCAGTACCCGAAGGCGCATCGATCTTGTGCCGGTGATGCGTTTCGATAATCTCGATATCCGCTTCATCACCCAACACGCGCGCGGCCAGATCCAGCAACTTGAGCGACAGGTTCACGCCGACACTGAAGTTGGCAGCGAAGACGACAGGGATATCCTTGCCCGCCTCCACCAGCAACTGCTTCTGCTCGGCAGTCAAACCCGTAGTACCGATTACCATCGCCTTGCCCGCCTTTCGGCAGAAAGCGAGATTTTTCAGCATCACTTCCGGCAAAGTGAAGTCGATAAGCACGTCGAATTCATCCGCCACCTGCTCCAGGTTGCCGGACAACGACACACCGATACGACCCAGCGAGGCCAACTCACCCGCATCCGCACCAATCAATGTGCTGCCAGGACGAACAATCGCAGCAGTCAGGCCGGAGGCTGGAGAACGCTGCTGCACCGCTTCGACCAGCGTCTTGCCCATGCGCCCGGCAGCGCCCATTACGGCTATACGTCGCATATTCACTTCCTTACAGATCGCCGAAGAAGCGCTTCACACCATCAAAAAAGCCCGTGGTTTTCGGCGAGTGAGAGTCATCACCCTCCAACGAACTGCGGAATTCTTCAAGCAGTTCACGCTGACGGCGACCCAGGTTGACCGGAGTTTCCACCGCCACACGGCACATCAGGTCGCCAGCACCGCCACCGCGCACCGGCGCTACGCCCTTGCCACGAATGCGGAACTGTTTACCGGTCTGCGTCCCCTCAGGGATCTTCAGCTTGACTCGGCCATCAAGGGTCGGAATCTCCAACTCACCGCCCAAGGCCGCATCGACAAAACTGATCGGCACTTCGCAGAACAGGTGCTTGCCGTCGCGCTGGAAGATCGAGTGCTCGCGCACATTGATCACCACGTACAGGTCACCCGTTGGACCGCCCTGAGTACCCGCCTCGCCTTCGCCAGACAGGCGAATGCGATCACCGGTATCCACACCCGCCGGCACTTTCACCGAAAGGGTCTTGTACTCTTCGACACGGCCTTCGCCGTGGCAGGAGTCGCACGGATCGGAAATGATCTTGCCCTGGCCATGGCAACGCGGGCAGGTCTGCTGCACCGAGAAAAAGCCCTGCTGCATACGAACCTGGCCGATACCGCCGCACGTTGGGCAAGTAATCGGCGAGGAGCCTTTCTTGGCACCCGAACCATCGCACGGCTTGCAGTTGACCAGCGTCGGCACGCGAATATTGACGCTGGTGCCGCGCACGGCTTCTTCCAGGTTCAGCTCCAGCGTGTAGCGCAAGTCGCTGCCGCGCTGGGCACCACCGCGCTGACCACCCCGACCACCGCCAAAGAAGTCACTGAATACGTCACCGAAAATATCGGAGAAGTTCTGACCGCCAAAACCGGCACCGCCGCCGCCCATGCTTGGGTCGACACCAGCATGGCCATACTGGTCGTAGGCCGCACGCTTGTTGGGATCAGACAGACATTCGTAGGCCTCGTTGGCCTCTTTGAACATTTCTTCGGATTCTTTGCTATCCGGATTACGGTCCGGGTGGTGTTTCATCGCCAGGCGACGGTACGCCTTTTTCAGGTCCGCCTCGCTGGAGCCGCGCTCCACACCCAACACTTCGTAATAGTCACGCTTTGCCATAAGTCTTTGCACTCTTAAGGACGTTCAGCCAGACCCTCCTGAGCCTGACTAAACTCGTTGAGCCCCAATACAGGCCCGGACCCAACTCACGTCAATTCAACGATCCTGGTCATTACTACTTTTTAGCCAGGGACCCGGCCAAAAACGCGGTATTTAATGCTCGGAAAGCAGGAGCATCCCCGATCACACCGCCAGCATCCGAGCGTTGTCGCATGCTGTAAAAATTCACATACCCCAGACACGCCAACGCGGGAGCAAGCTCCCGCGCGGCGACATCCTACCAGTCACCGCTTGATAGCGGTCAACCGGGCGACCAACTTACTTGGTCTCTTTGACTTCTTCGAACTCGGCATCGACAGCATCGTCGTGCTTGGCTTCAGGCTCTGCCTGTTGCGCAGCACCTTCAGCCGGCTGGCCTTGCTCGGCATACATCTTCTGGGCAACCGGTGCGGAGACTTTGGACAGCTCCTCAATCTTGGCGTCGATAGCAGCCTTGTCGTCGCCTTTAACAGCGGCTTCCAGGGCAACCACGGCGGCTTCGATTGCAGTCTTCTCTTCAGCGGTCACTTTCTCGCCAGCATCGGCGATCATTTTACGCGTCGAGTGCACCAGTGCATCACCCTGGTTACGGGCGCCGGCCAGTTCTGCGAACTTGGCATCTGCATCAGCGTTGGCTTCAGCATCACGGATCATCTGTTGAATTTCTTCATCAGACAGACCGGAGTTGGCCTTGATGGTGATCTTCTGCTCTTTGCCGGTAGCCTTGTCTTTCGCGCCGACGTGCAGGATGCCGTTGGCGTCGATGTCGAAAGTCACTTCAATTTGCGGCACGCCACGCGGTGCTGGTGGAATCTCGGCCAGGTCGAACTTGCCCAGGGACTTGTTCTGGGCAGCTTGCTTACGCTCACCTTGCAGCACGTGAATGGTCACAGCGCCTTGATTGTCATCGGCAGTCGAGAACACCTGGGATTTCTTGGTAGGAATCGTGGTGTTTTTCTCGATCAGCGCAGTCATCACGCCACCCATGGTTTCGATACCCAGGGTCAGCGGACTTACGTCCAGCAGCAACACGTCTTTCACGTCACCAGCCAATACTGCGCCCTGGATGGCAGCGCCCATGGCAACTGCTTCGTCCGGGTTCACGTCTTTACGTGCTTCTTTGCCGAAGAACTCGGTAACCAGCTTCTGAACCAGCGGCATACGGGTCTGACCGCCTACCAGGATCACGTCGTTGATCGCACCAACGTCGATACCGGAGTCTTTCAGCGCAATGCGGCAAGGCTCGATCGTGCGTTGAACCAGGTCTTCGACCAGCGCTTCCAACTTGGCGCGAGAAATCTTCACGTTCAAGTGCTTAGGACCGGTAGCGTCTGCAGTGATGTAAGGCAGGTTGACGTCGGTCGACTGAGCGGAAGACAGCTCGATCTTGGCTTTTTCAGCAGCTTCTTTCAGGCGCTGCATTGCCAGCGGGTCACCCTTGAGGTTCATGCCGCTTTCTTTCTTGAATTCGTCAACGAGATAGTCGATCAGACGAATATCAAAGTCTTCACCGCCCAGGAAAGTGTCGCCGTTAGTAGCCAACACTTCGAACTGGTGCTCGCCGTCAACTTCAGCAATTTCGATCACGGAAACGTCAAAGGTACCGCCACCCAGGTCATAAACGATCACAGTGTGGTCGCCTTTGGCCTTGTCCATACCGTAAGCCAGAGCAGCTGCAGTTGGTTCGTTGATGATACGTTTTACGTCCAGGCCGGCGATGCGGCCGGCGTCTTTGGTCGCCTGGCGCTGGCTGTCGTTGAAGTAGGCTGGAACGGTGATTACCGCTTCAGTCACTGCTTCGCCCAGGTAGTCTTCGGCGGTTTTCTTCATCTTTTTCAAGATTTCAGCCGAAATTTGTGGCGGCGACATTTTCTGGCCGTTCACTTCAACCCAGGCGTCACCGTTGTCAGCCTTGGCGATTTTGTATGGAACCATCTTGATGTCTTTCTGTACGACTTCTTCGTCGAACTTACGACCGATCAGGCGCTTTACCGCGTACAACGTGTTGTGCGGGTTGGTGACAGCCTGACGCTTGGCCGACTGACCAACGAGGATTTCACCGTCGTTGGCGTAAGCAATGATCGACGGCGTGGTACGCGCGCCTTCGGCGTTCTCGATTACTTTTGCAACGCCGTTTTCCAGCACGGAGACGCAGGAGTTGGTGGTCCCCAGGTCAATACCGATAATTTTGCCCATGATTTACTCTCCCGAAACTTGAATTTGGTTGCCGCAGCAGTGGTGGCTAACTGCGGTAGCACTTAAACGCTTGACTTATAAATGGGGGCCTTGCGGCAAATTTCAAGCCTGCTCATCAATAGAAGGTGCAACAGGTGCAGGAGCCTTGCTCACCACTACCATTGCCGGACGCAGCAGGCGGCCGTTGAGCTGGTAACCCTTCTGGAACACCTTCAACACACTGTTGGGTTCCAGATCATGGCTTTCCTGCATGGCCATTGCCTGGTGGTGCTCAGCGTTGAACGGTTCACCGCCTTGCGGATCAATGGCTTCGAGCTGATAACGCTTCAGGGTGTCCTGGAACATTTTCAGGGTTAGCTCGATCCCTTCGCGCATCGGGCGGATGTTTTCGTCATCCGGGTTGGACAATTCAAGGCCACGCTCCAGGCTGTCGATGATCGGCAGCAAGTCATTGGCGAATTTTTCCAGCGCGAATTTGTGAGCTTTCTCTACATCCTGCTCGGCACGGCGGCGGACGTTCTGCAGATCGGCGGCAACACGCAAAGACTGATCCTGCGCAGCGGCCAATTGCTCTTCGAGCACTTGCACACGGGTCGCCAGTTCATCACCGACAGCCGAATTGGCGTCTGGAGTTTGCGTATCCTGCGTCTGTTCGTCAGCCATAGATTTCTCCTTTCAAAATCATGCGCGAACTCAACTCGCGCTTCTGTTCCGGTATATGGGGCCACAATTTCCAGCTTCAAGGGCGCAAGCGTTACCAAAAGTCTTTCGCCTGCTGCAGATCAATTCCCGCATCACCATTCTTCTTTGCACTAAAAAATCCGTTCGACCGAGCAAATCGAGCTAAGCATCAGGATTGTCAGCCCCAAACAAAACACTGTATAAATAACCAGACCTAAAGCCTGGGAGCGGCCGTCATGCTCGTGCACCTGTCCGTACATAACTACGCCATCGTTGAACATCTGGATCTCGAACTGGATCGCGGGATGAGCGTAATCACAGGCGAAACCGGCGCCGGCAAGTCGATCATGCTCGACGCGCTGGGCCTGACCCTGGGCGACCGCGCCGACAGCGGCGTGGTGCGTCCCGGCGCCGACAAGGCCGACATCCTGGCCACATTCGACCTGGCGGACATCCCAGAAGCCGAAGCCTGGCTGGCCGAGCGCGACCTCAACAATGACGGCCCATGCATTCTGCGCCGCGTCATCACCGCCGAGGGCCGCTCACGCGGCTACATCAACGGAACACCGTGCCCCCTTGGCGACCTGAAAGCCCTCGGTGAATTGCTGATCGATATCCATAGCCAGCATGAACACCAGTCCCTGCTGAAACCCGACACCCACCGCCGCCTGCTCGACGAATACGCCGGCGCCACAGACCTTGCCCGGCAGGTGCAACTGGCTGCCCAGCGCTGGCGCCAAACCCGCCAGGAGCTGGAGCGACTGTCCAACTCCGGCGACGAGCAACGTGCTCGCCACCAACTGCTCAGCTATCAGCTTGAAGAGCTCGAAAGCCTGGGCCTTGGCGAGACCGAGCTGGAACACCTGGAGCAGGAGCACAAGAACCTCACCAACGCCGAAACGCTGCTGGGTATCTGCCGTCAAGTGGTAGAGCAATGCAGCGAGAGCGATTCCGGAAACGTGCTCAACGCGCTCACGGCCAGTCTCAACCGACTGTCCAGCGTTAACAATGCTTCAGGCTCGCTGAGCGAGGCCACCACCCTATTGACCAGTGCACAAATCCAGGTCGAAGAAGCCGTCGGTGAACTCAACCGCTTCCTGGATCACTTTGATGCCGACCCGGCGCGCCTCCAGGAAATAGAAGAACGCCTCGATACCATCTATACCCTGGCGCGCAAACATCGAATCCAGCCCACCGAAGTGGCAACCATGCAGCAAAAGCTGCTGGATGAAATCGAAACCCTGAACGCGAATGACGAATCCATTGAGCGACTAGGCGAAGAACTCGGCTCTTTTGCCCGCCATTATCAGGAGAAGGCCCGCGAACTGAGCGATCTACGCCAGCAGGCCGCCAGCAGCCTGGCCCACGCCGTTGAACAGGAAATTCAGCGCCTGGGCATGCCGGGAGGACGTTTCACCATCGAGCTGCGCGCCAACTCCAATAATGAATTGCAACCTCACGGCCTGGAGCAGGTTGAACTACTGGTCAGCGCCAACCCTGGGCAACCGCTCAAGGCACTGGCAAAAGTCGCATCCGGTGGTGAGCTTTCGCGCATCAGCCTGGCGATCCAAGTGATTACTGCGCAGACGTCACGGGTGCCTACGCTGGTGTTCGATGAGGTAGACGTAGGCATTGGAGGCCCGACTGCGGAAATTGTTGGCCAGTTGTTGCGTCGCCTGGGAGATCGAGGCCAGGTGCTGACGGTCACTCACTTGCCACAAGTGGCAGCACAAGGGCATCAACACCTATTTGTGCACAAGGTGCGAGGCAATGATGCAACACACACCGCGGTATCCAAGCTGAACAAGTCGGAACGCGTGGAAGAAGTGGCCCGAATGCTCGGCGGGATCGATCTGACCAAGGAGTCTTTGGCGCACGCGAAAAAAATGGTTGTCGCCACCAAGGCTTGAGCCGAACTTTTCTTGATATAGAAAGCACGAAGGCGACCCTAGGGTCGCCTTCGATCGTTTCGCAGAGCCATTCTGCGTCGTTTTTACTTTTTCTTGCGGATGTACAACACAAGGTTATGGTCGACCAAATCGAAGCCATGCTCCTCAGCAATCTTATGCTGAAGCGCTTCAATTTCCGGGCTGGTGAACTCGATAACCTCATTGGTATCCAGGTCGACCATGTGATCGTGATGACCACCGTCAGCCAATTCGAACACTGCATGACCGCCGTCGAAATTATGACGAACCACCAGCCCTGCGGCTTCAAACTGGGTCAGTACACGGTAAACCGTGGCCAGGCCGACGTCCTCGTTAGACTCCATCAGCGCCTTGTAAACATCCTCGGCACTCATGTGACGCTGCTCAGCAGAATCGAGCATTTGTAGAATCTTGACTCGTGGCAGAGTCACTTTAAGACCGGCTTTGCGTAGTTCGCTATTTTCAACCATGGTTAGCTTTCTCGCGGATGCTGCTTCGCAGCTTCTCTTAATACGGGTATGATCGGCGTTTACGTTGTCCCAGCCAAGATAGTGGAAGTCGCCCACCGATGCAAAACACCAAGCTCTTGCTAACCAGTTTCACCTTTGTGGGACTGCTCGCACTCGCCGGTTGTTCATTCCCCGGGGTTTACAAAATCGACATCCAGCAGGGCAATGTCGTCACGCAGGACATGATAGACCAGTTACGCCCGGGAATGACCCGACGGCAAGTACGGTTTATTATGGGCAACCCCCTGCTGACTGACACTTTCCACGCCGATCGCTGGGATTATCTCTACAGCCTGCAGCCTGGTGGCGGTGAACGCCAACAGGAACGCGTCAGTGTCATTTTTAATGGCAATGACCAGCTTGTCAGCCTGTCCGGTGACTTCATGCCCGGCGTGAGCCGCGATGAAGCACTGCTCGGCAAAGACAACGGCACCAACGTGACTGCGCCTGCGCAGGAGAGCGAGAAGCCGAAGTCCGAAGTACCGGCCAAGCCAGGCTCGCTGCTCGACAAGATCCAGAAAGACGTCGACGGCGTGGAAACCGTTCCGGTCCCGACGCCTCAGCCGCTGGACACCAGCCCGCAGTAACAGTGCGGCGCCTGCAAAAAAGCCCGGCATGCCG
>NZ_JADDUM010000309.1 GCF_015163715.1 Pseudomonas cyclaminis | reverse complement strand
AAAGCGGGTTTTTTCGTTTCTGGGGTTTAAAAACTCTGCCAGCGTTTGCTGCTACGCCGCACCTGAGAAACTTTATCGTTTATCCTTGCAATGATTTGTTGCATCTCAAGTGAGGAAAACCCCGGATGATGATCCGCGATACCCGCCCCAAGACATCCCTTCTGCGTGGCCTGACCATCACTCTGCTCGGCCTGGCCCTGCTCTCGCCCGCCGCTTATTCTGCCGACAAAGTTTCCCTGACCTTGTACAACGGCCAGCATAAAGAAGTCGGCGATGAACTCGCCAAGGCCTTCGAAGCCAAAACCGGCATCCACGTCAATGTGCGCAAAGGCAGCAGCAACCAGTTGGCCAGCCAGGTCGTGGAAGAAGGCGACCGCTCCCCCGCCGACGTGATCTACACCGAAGAATCTCCGCCACTGAACAAACTCGGCGAGCAAGGCCTGCTGGCCAAGATCGATGCCAGCACCCTCGACGTACTGCCCAAGGATTACGTCGGCAGCAACGGCGACTGGATGGGCGTGACTGCGCGCACTCGTGTCGTAGCCTTCAACCCCAAATTGATTGCCGAGAAAGACCTGCCCAAGTCCGTACTGGATTTCGCCGGCCCCGAGTGGCAAGGCAAAGTCGGCTTCGTGCCCACCAGCGGCGCGTTCCAGGAACAGGCCGTGGCAATCATCAAGCTGCACGGCCGTGAAGCGGCTGAAGAATGGCTCACCGGCCTGCGTGCGTTCGGCAAGGTATACAGCAATAACATGGTCGCCCTGAAGGCCGTGGAAAACGGCGAAGTCGCCACCGTCCTGGTGAACAACTACTACTGGTTCGCCCTGAAGAAAGAAAAAACCAACCTGGACTCCCAACTGCACTATTTCACCGACGGCGACGCTGGCGGCCTGATTACCGTGTCGTCCGCTGCCACGCTGAAATCCAGCAAGCACCCCAAGGAGGCCCAGCAACTGCTGGCATTCATGGCCAGTGAAGAAGGCCAGCGGGTCATCACCAATACGTCGGCGGAATACCCGCTGCGCAAAGGCATGGAATCCAACCGTGGCCTCAAGCCTTTCAGCGAGCTGCAACCGCCGAAAGTCACGCCTGCGGACCTGGGCAACGCCGAAGAAGCCCTGGAACTGGAACGTGACGTTGGCTTGAACTGATGACCCCGTCGCTCTCCGCTGTGGGGTTCAGCCCCCGCCGCAAACGCCCGTCGATCTGGCTGCTGCTGCCCGTACTGTTCCTGGTTGGCCTGAGCCTGTTGCCGCTGGCCTATGTCGGCCTGAAAGCCTGGCAGGCCGGGTGGGCGCAAGCAGTGCATCTGTTGTGGCGGCCTTATGTGTTCGGACTGCTGCGCAACACCCTGGCGCTGATGGTGGGGGTGACGGTGACCTGCGGTGTGATCGGCCTGTCCCTGGCCTGGCTGCTGGAACGCAGCAACCTGCCCGGGCGACGCATCTGGGGTGTGATCCTGTGCCTGCCGTTTGCGGTACCTGCGTTTGTCAGCAGCTTTACCTGGGTGTCGCTGAGCGCCAACTTCGAAGGGCTGGGCGGGGCGATCCTGGTGATGAGCCTGTCCAAATACCCGCTGGTGTTTCTGCCTGTGGCGGCGACATTGCGCAACCTTGACCCTTCCCTGGAAGAGTCGGCTCGCACGCTGGGGCTCAATCGCTGGGGGGTGTTTTTGCGTATCACGCTGCCGCTGCTGTGGCCATCGCTGCTGGCGGGGGCATTGCTGATTGCGCTGCATATGCTGGTGGAGTTCGGCGCCTTGTCGATCATCGGCCTGCAAACCTTCACCACCGCGATTTACCAGCAGTTCGAGCTGGAATTCAGTAACGCCAACGCCGCGATGCTTTCAGCAGTGCTGCTGGTGATGTGCCTGACCCTGCTGTGGCTGGAGCTGCGCGTGCGCGGCAAGGGCCGACACGTACGTATCGGCCAGGGCGCGGCGCGGCATGCCGAGCAGGTCAAGCTGGGTAAATGGGCGCCGCTGGGCCAGGTGTATTGCCTGGCGCTGGCAATCATTGGCAGCGGCATCCCCCTGGGGATGCTCGCTTATTGGTTGGCGGTCGGTTCGTCGGCAGCGTTTCCGGTGGCCGAGATCAGCGAGGCGCTACTGTCTTCCCTGGCCCTCTCGCTCGGCGGCGCAGCGTTGTGCCTGGTAATGGCCGTCCCGGTCGGGTTGCTGGTAGTGCGCTACAAAGGCCAACTGGCGATCTGGGCCGAGCGCCTGCCGTATCTGCTGCACGCCCTGCCCGGCCTGGTGATCGCGCTGACGCTGGTGTATTTCGCGCTGCATTACGTGCCCGCGCTGTACCAGACGTCGGCGTTGCTGCTGATCGCCTATGCGCTGCTGTTTTTGCCGTTGGCCCAGGCGCCGATCCGCACCGCATTGAATAAGGCCGCGCCGCAATTGGAAGAGGCTGCGCGCACGCTGGGGGCTTCGTCGTTCAGTGCTTTTTGCCGGGTGACCTTGCCGATTATCTTCCCGGCACTGGGGGCTGCGTTTGCGCTGGTGTTCCTGGATGCGATGAAGGAATTGACGGCGACGCTGCTGCTCAGCCCGACTGGCCTGAACACACTGGCCACGGCCGTGTGGTCGCATACGTCGAATGTGGAATTCGCGGCCGCGGCGCCTTATGCGGCGTTGTTGATTCTGGTGTCGGGGTTGCCGGTCTATCTGTTAACCACTCGGATGTACTTGAGCCGCTGAGATCGCTATCGGGGGCAAGCCCCCTCCCACCCTTGACTGTATTCACACATCAAAATGTGGGAGGGGGCTGCCCCATGAGGCCTGGCCAGA
>NZ_JADDUM010000308.1 GCF_015163715.1 Pseudomonas cyclaminis | reverse complement strand
GCCGTAAGGGCGGAACCATAAGCCGCCGTTACCCAAATGCCAGATATTCACCCCACCAAAAAACATCACACATATGAATAAACAGACAACAAAATAATAAAATTAGAGAATATTAGCTTATACCAAAACAGCATTATATTTCCCAAACCCATTCCGTTATGTTTGATCGCAACAGCCTACCCCTGACCTCGGATGGTACCCAGCGTAATCAAGATTCTGCGCGCCATAACCGGGTGATCATCCCCCGCAGCAGAATCGTTGGAAGGGAGTTCAACGTATGTTGCCAATTCAACCCCCGCACTCGCCCTAAGCCCAAATCGCCGCGACACGCCCAAAAAACCGAGCACCGCGCCCCGCCGCGTGACTGCCCGACTTCGCGATTTGGAAAGACAGGCACGCCCATGAAGCAAACGCTAAAACCCACCACCCTCCTGGCACTGGCCCTCCTGGCCAACACTGCCCACGCCCAGGACGACAGCACCCTGTCCACCGTGGTGGTCACCGGCAACCGAGGCGCCGAGCAACGCACGGTCACCAGCAGCCCGGTGCCGATTGATGTGGTCAGCGCCAAACAACTGCAAAGCACCGGCAAGCCCGGTTTGATGGAGGCGTTGAGCGCGGTGATCCCATCGCTCACCCTGCCGGAAAAACCGGTTGGGACGCCAGCGGCATTGCCCGTGCCCCCAACCTGCGCGGCATGAGTGCCGCCGAAGTGCTGGTGCTGGTCAATGGCAAACGTCGCCACACAGCGGCCACGTTGAACATCAACGGCATCAACACCGGCGCCGCGCCGGCCGACCTGGACCTGATCCCCATCAGCGCCATCGACCATGTGGAAGTGCTGCGCGACGGCGCCGCCGCGCAGTACGGTTCCGACGCCATTGCCGGGGTGATCAACGTGATCCTCAAGGCCGATACCAGCG
Source organism: Pseudomonas cyclaminis (assembly GCF_015163715.1). Classification (GTDB taxonomy): domain Bacteria; phylum Pseudomonadota; class Gammaproteobacteria; order Pseudomonadales; family Pseudomonadaceae; genus Aquipseudomonas; species Aquipseudomonas cyclaminis. Next base: position 6,774 of record NZ_JADDUM010000308.1, on the reverse strand, counting down.
GCACCTCGGTGACCAATGCGGGCCTTGGCTACGACGGCAAAAAGCAGACCGTGCAACAAAGCCTCAATAAGGGGTTTGAAATCGGCAACGGCGGCATCGTGCAACTGGCACTGGATGCCCGCAGCCAGAACGATGACAACAAGGCCAGCGCCAACGGCTACACCTACGCCCAGGCCTATGAGCAGGCGGGGCGTTCCACCTATGGCGGCTACGGCACGCCGAAGACCAACCTGCTGACCCTGGGCTACAACGCCGAGCTGCCGATCGACGACGATTTCAGCCTGTATTCCTTCACCACCTATTCCCGGCGCAAGGCCGAGCAGGGGCAGAATTTCCGCCTGCCGACCATCACCAACACCATCACCACCGGGCCCAATGGCTACCCCGGCGGCTACACGCCGACCTGGTACATCGACGAGGACGACTTCCAGGCCGCGTTCGGCGGCAAAGGCACCGTCGGCGAGTGGGACTGGGATTTGTCCACCACCTACGGGCGCAACGAAGCGGAGCAGGGCACCACCCATAACCAGAACCCGTCCTTGGGCGAGGCCACGCCGAACAGCTTTACCTCCGGCACCTGGATCAGCACCGAGCTGACCACCAACCTCGACTTCAAGCGCGGCTTCGATATCGGCCTGCAAAAGCCGCTGGATGTGAGCTATGGCTTCGAGCATCGGCGCGATACCTATGAAGTGCAGGCCGGTGACTACGAGTCCTACGCCAACGGCGGCTACTGCGTGGCGCCGGGCAATTGCGCGTCAAGCGGTGCCCAGGTCACCAACGGCATTTCACCGGATGAAGAAAGCAGCGCCTCGCGCAACAGCCTGGCCAGCTACGTCGATGTGGGCTTCAACCCGGTGCCGGACTGGTACGTGGGCACCGCGTTTCGCTACGAGCATTACAACCAGGGCGTCGGCGCCACCCGCAGCGGCAAGTTGACCACCCGCTACGATTTCACACCGCAATTCGCCGTGCGCGCCACCGTCAGCAATGGCTTCCGTGCGCCGTCCCTGGCCAACAGCCTGTTCAGTGCGCGTTCCACGACCTATGGCGTGGTGGACGGGGTGTATCAGTCGATCAACTACGGCGTGCTGCCCACCGGTTCGGCGGCGGCCCAGGCCCTGGGCGCCCAGGATCTGAAGCCCGAGCGCTCGACCAACTTCAGCCTCGGTTTTACCCTCACGCCCACCGACCGCCTGAGCTTCACCGCCGACGCCTACGTGATCAACCTGCGTGACCGCATCACCCTGACCGGCACCTTGCTCGGCCCGGAAATTACCCAGGTGCTGCAAGGCAACGGCATCACCTCCACCTCCGGCGGCCAGTACTTTATCAACGGCGCCGACACGCGCACCAAAGGCCTCGATCTGGTCGGTAACTACAGCCAGGACCTGGGCCAATACGGCGCGCTGAAGTGGACCGCAGCGTTCAACTGGAACCAGACCAAAATCCTCAACTACAAGGAGTCCACCACGATCCTGGGCACCTCCTACGACCTGATGGATCGCCAGGCACGCAACCTGATCACCGGCGTGCAGCCCAGCACCAAGCTGATTCTGGGCGGTGACTGGAGCATCGACCGCTTCAACCTCAACCTGGCCTTGACCCGCTACGGCTCCTACAAAGAGGTCAACGTCTCTGCCGACCGCAGCCTCGACCGGGTCTATGCGGCCAAATGGATCACCGATCTCGACCTTGGCTACAACCTCACCAAAGACCTCAACGTGGCCATCGGCGCCAAGAACCTGTTCGACGTCTACCCCAAGAAACAGGGCGTGCCCAGCAGCACCATGGTCAGCAGTTACGGCACCTATTCGCCCTACGGATTCACCGGCGGGTACTACTACACCCGCTTGACCTATGCCTTCTGAGGCCGAGGAATACACCATGCCTATCGTCGCCAAACCTTATGACCTGATTGACCCACCCCGCGTGGTTCGCCAGGTCCGTGTCTCCACACCGATCAAAGCCCTGCAAGTGGTGCCGGCCCGGCATCCGTGGCGTTGGGCCGGGTCGATCTTTGCTGCGCTGGTGCTGCTCGCCATTGCGCATTCCCTGGCCACCAACCCGCGTTGGGAGTGGGGCGTGTTCGCCCAGTGGTTCTTCTCGCCGTCGGTGCTGCGTGGCTTGGGGCAGACGTTGTTGCTGACGCTGCTGAGCACGGTGTTCAGCGTGATCCTCGGCACGGCGCTGGCCCTGGCGCGGCTGTCGGGCTCGCCGCTGCTGGCCGCCCTGGCCTGGGGCTACATCTGGTTTTTCCGTTCGATGCCGGCTTTGTTGGTGCTGATCATCCTGTACAACTTTGCCTACCTGTATGACCACATTGTGCTCGGCGTGCCGTTCACGGGCGTGGTGTTTGCCGAGTGGTCGACGGTGGACGTGCTCAGCCAGTTCACCACGGCGGTGCTCGGTTTGAGCCTGATGCAGGCGGCCTACGCGGCGGAGATCATTCGCGGCGGCCTGATCGGGGTCGACGCCGGCCAGCATGAAGCAGCGGCAGCCTTGGGCTTGCCGGCATCACGCCGTATCTTCCGGATCATCCTGCCCCAGGCGCTGCGCTCGATCCTGCCCTCGGGCTTCAACGAAATCATCGGCCTGGTCAAGGGCACGTCCATCGTCTACGTGCTGGCGTTGCCGGAGCTGTTCTACACCGTGCAGGTCATCTACAACCGCACCCAGGCGGTGATCCCGCTGCTGATCGTGGCTACCGTGTGGTACCTGATCATCACCACCGTGCTCACCAGCGCCCAGTATTACGTCGAGCGGCATTTCGCACGGGGCACGGCACGGGTACTGCCGCCCACGCCGTTGCAGCGCCTGCGCGGCTGGCTCAAGGAGAAATCCCATGAGTGAAGCGCGCGCAGGACGTATCCAGATCCAGGGCGTGGGCAAGCGCTTTGGCAGCCAGGAGGTGCTCAAGGACATCGACCTGACCATCGATCCGGGCAAGGTCACGGTGATTCTCGGGCCGTCCGGCTCGGGCAAGTCCACCTTGCTGCGCACCATCAACCACCTGGAGAAAATCGACAGCGGCCACATCACCATCGACGGTGAATACGTCGGCTATCGGCGCAAGGGTGACCTGCTGTACGAGCTCAAGGAACGCGAGATTCTCAAGCGTCGCATCGACGTGGGTTTCGTGTTCCAGAACTTCAACCTGTTCCCGCACCTTACCGCCTGGGAAAACGTTGCCGAAGCGCCTTTGGCCCACAAACGCTGGAGCAAGGCCGAGGCGCAGGCCAAGGCCGCCGAGCTATTGGCCAAGGTCGGCCTGGGGGACAAGGTCGACGCCTATCCGCGCCAGCTCTCCGGCGGCCAGCAACAGCGCGTCGCCATCGCCCGCGCCCTGGCGCTGGACCCGAAGGTGCTGTTGTTCGACGAGCCCACGTCGGCCCTCGATCCGGAACTGGTCGGCGAAGTCCTCGACGTGATCAAGGGCTTGACCCAACTGGGCGTGACCCTGGTGATCGTCACCCACGAGATCGGCTTTGCCCGCGAAGTGGCCGACCACGTGGTGTTTCTCTGCGACGGCCAACTGATCGAAGAGGGCCCGCCCGAACAGATCTTCCGCCAACCCCGACATCCCCGCACCCAGGCCTTTCTCGGCAAGGTGCTTTAGTTCAAGGAGTGACTGCCCATGTTTATCACCACTGCCCGCGTGGCCTTGTTGGCGCTTGCCGTCAGCACCGCGCAAAGCGCATTTGCCGTGCAACAGGTCGACCTCAGCCCCGACCGCGTGCGCATCCATGTTCCGCGCAACGAGGCGGCCATCGCGCAGATCCCGCCGGGCTTCAAGTTCGCCCAGCCGGGCAAGTTCACCGTGGCCGTGTCCGGCGTGGCCGGGCCGCCCCTGGCGCTGCTGGCCAGCGACGACAAGACCACCATTGGCAGTGAGGCGGACACCGCGCAGCTTGTCGCCGATAGCCTGGGCCTGCAGCTCAACGTGGTGCAGACCAGTTGGGAGGATTGGCCGCTGGGCGTCAGCTCGGGCAAGTACGACGCAGTGATCAGCAACGTCACCGTGACCGAAGCGCGCAAGAAGCGCTTTGACTTCGCCACCTATCGCCAGGATGTGCTCGGTTTCTACGTCAAGACCGCCAGCAAGATCACCGAGATCAAACAGGCCACGGATATCGCCGGGCTGAAGATCATCGTCGGCTCCGGCACCAACCAGGAAAAAGTCCTGCTGGCCTGGAACGAGGCCAACGAAAAGGCCGGCCTCAAGCCCGCGCTGTTGCAGTACTTCGACGACCAGGCTGCCGCGCAATTGGCGGTGCAGTCCGGACGCAGCGACGCGCTGTTCGGGCCCAACTCGGTGTATGCCTATTCGGCGGCAATCACCGGTGGCATCAAGCGCGTCGGCACGGTGAACGGTGGCTGGCCATTGCAGGCGGATATTGCCGTGACCACGCGCAAGGACAACGGCCTGGTCAAGCCGATCCACACTGCCCTGGAAGGCGCGATTGCCGGCGGCCAATACGAACAGGTGCTGCAACGCTGGGGGCTGGACGTGGAGCGCGTCGACAAGTCGCTGATCAACCCACCGGGCCTGCCGGATTAAGGAGCAATCGACATGGGACTGACACGACGTGAAGCGCTGTCGAGCATTGCGGCAGTAGGCGGCGAAAAAGCCGTCAAGGATGCACTGGCGGTATTGGGCCTGGGGCCGTCGTCGCACCGCCGCCCGCAACCGTTGAAGTTGAAGGAAGGCCTGGGGCAGGGCACTCGCGTGCTGGTGCTGGGCGCCGGGATTGCCGGGCTGGTCAGCGCCCTGGAGCTGAGCCGCGCCGGGTTCGACGTGCAGGTGCTGGAGGCCCGCGAGCGGGTCGGCGGGCGCACCTGGACCATCCGCCATGGCGACCGCGTGGACTACAAGGAGGGTCGCACGCAAACGGCGACGTTCGATCAAGGGCATTACTTCAACGCCGGCCCTGCTCGCATCCCCAGCCAGCACCGCACGATCCTCGACTATTGCAGCGAACTGGGCGTGCCCCTGGAAGTGCTGGTCAACAGCAGCCATGGCGCGCAAGTGCGGCCCGATGTGCAACAGCCGGCGTTCAGCGTCGGCCAGGCGATCAACGATGCGCGCGGGCACTTGTCCGGGTTGCTGGCCAAGGCCGTGCAGCGTGATGCCCTCGATGATGTGCTGAGTCCTGAGGAACGTACGCGGTTGCTGGCGTTTTTGCAGGTGTATGGCGACTTGTCCCAGGAACTGGCCTTCGAGGGCACGATCCGTTCGGGGCACCTGGAGTCTCCCGCACATCCGGGCGCGTTGCCCGCCAGTCGCAGCCCGTTGTCGCTGGATCAACTGCTGCACCCGGAGCTGTGGGGCGCGTTGCTGCACACCGAGTTTCCGGAGTTTTCGGCGACCATGTTCCAACCGGTCGGCGGCATGGACCGCATCACCGACGCCTTCTACCAGCGCGTGCGTGACCATGTGCAGCTAGGTGCCGTGGTCCGCCAGATCCGTCAATTGGAAGACGCGTCGCGGTGACCTATCACGACCTACACAGCGGCCGCGAACAGGTGGTGCGCGCCGATTATCTGATCTCGACCCTGCCGTTGCCGCTGCTGGCCAAACTCGACACCGACTTCAGTGACCCGATCAAGACCGCACTGCTCAGCACCCGCAGCGATCAGGCGACCAAAGTGGCGTGGCAATCCCCGCGCTTCTGGGAAACCGACTACCGCACCTACGGCGGCCTGTCGTGGATCGAGCATCCGGCGCGCCTGCTGTGGTACCCGAGCAACGACCTCAACACCCGCGAGGGCCTGCTGGTGGCGGGCTACGTGACCGGCGAGGGCGCCGATGTATTTGGTGCAAAACCCTTCGCCGAGCAGTACGCCACGTCCAAGGAAGCCGTGGAGCTGCTGCACCCTGGCTTCTCCAAACATTTGCGCCACCCGCTGGCGGTGACCTGGGAACAGATCCCCTACAGCGAGGGCCCGTGGCTGCAGCGCGAACACTTCCCGGCCGACGCCAGCAGCCTGCTCGAAGCCGGCCACGGCCGCGTGTACTTCGCCGGCGACGGCCTGGTGCAAAGCGGGGTGGGCATCTGGCAGGAATCGGCGGCCAACTCGGCGCGGCATGTGATCGCGCAACTGGCCGAACGCGTTACCCAACAACGACAGGTCGCGGCACTCGCCGCCTCTTAAGGAGACACACCATGAGCGACAGTATTCAACGCACCAGCGTCGGCGATTTCCCGATCTCCCAGACCGTCACCGTACCGGCGTCCGCCAGCCTGGTTTTCGTCAGCGGGACCTTGCCTGACCTGGCTGATCCAACGGTTCCAGGGGTGTTTGGCAACACCGAAGTGCAGACGGTTTCGGTGTTCAACAAGCTGCGCCAGATCCTGCGCCAGCAAGACCTGGACCTGGGCGACATCGTGCAGTTGCGGGTGTTTCTGGTCGGCGCCGAAGAGACCGACGGCAAGCTGGATTTTGCCGGCTTGCAGCGTGGGTATACGCAGTTCTTCGGCACGCCGGAGCAGCCGAACAAACCGGCGCGTACGGCGTTGCAAGTCGTCGCGTTGCCCTTGCCCGGTGCGCTGGTTGAAGTCGAAGCCATCGCGGCGCGTACAGCCTGACAAGTGTGGGAGGGGCTTGCCCCCGATAACGGTGTGTCAGGTGATGCAGAAGGTGAATGAACCACCGCTATCGGGGCATAGGTATCTACACAACTTCCGATGGATGCTGAATCTATGGCAAATGGGCTGTTGTGGTGAGCGGGCTTGTCCCGCGCTGGGCTGCGCAGCAGCCCCAATAAGGTCA
>NZ_JADDUM010000307.1 GCF_015163715.1 Pseudomonas cyclaminis | reverse complement strand
GTTTCGGCTGACGCCATCGGGGGCGAGCCCTCCCACATGTGGAGGGGGGCTTGCCATGAGGCCCTCAAACCCCGGCGCATACCAATATGTGGAATATCATCCTCAAGGTATTCCTCACCCGCCACCACAAACCCATACCGCCCGTAATACCCCTGCAGATGTGCCTGGGCTGACAGAAAGATCGGCGTCTCTGGCCAGATCTCGTCAATCTGCTTGAGCGTTTCTTCCATCATCGCGTGCCCCAGCCCGGTCCCCCGTGCCACCGGCGCGACGATCACCCGGCCGATCACCACATCGCCGCCTTGGGACTCTGGATCCAGCAGGCGCAGGTAGGCCACCAGTTCATCGTCTTTCCAGGCCATCAGGTGGTGGGTGTCGCCCGCCAGGTCTTGCCCGTCGATGTCTTGATAAACGCACTTCTGCTCGACAACGAAGACCTCGCCGCGCAGGCGCAGGATGGCGTACAGCTGCTCCTTGCCCAGGTCAGTGTGATGTTTGCAGACCCAATCGACTGTCATGGTGTGTTCTCACGTAAATGTCTGTTCTGGATAGTAAGCGCGGCGGGCGGTGGTGTCTAAATCAACTATTTTTGTGAGTGAAATCAATTTGCCATCATTGAGTGCATTCGCCGGCCGTTTCTTTGTGTAATCTGAGCTAATGTTAGAACCTCAGGCGCAGCCTGAGCTAAGGCCACCGCCTGTCCGCCAAGGATTTTGAGCATGCCGCGATTGTCTCGTGCCGTTGCTTTGATGGGAGTGTTGTTGCTGGCGACGCCTGCATGTGCACAGCGCCTGCGTCTGGTCGCGGATGCCTGGCCGCCCTTTACCGATGCCACGCTGATCAACGGTGGCTTGGCCACCGATATTGTCAGCACGGCCCTGGCCCGCGCCGGCTATGCCAGTGATTTCGAGCAGGTGCCTTGGGCCCGTGCGCTGATGGGCGTGGGTGACGGGCGCTATGACGTGCTGATCAACGCCTGGTACGACGACGCCCGTACGCAATTGGGGCAGTTCTCCGGCGAATACCTGCTCAACCGCGTGCGTTTTATCAAGCGCCGTGACGATCCCATCGAGTACCAGAACCTGGCGCAACTGCACGACTATCCCATCGCCGTGGTACGCGGTTATGCGTATTCGGCGGCGTTCGATGGCGATGCGCAGTTGCAGAAAGTCCCTGTGCATAACTTTGCCATGGCCGTGCGGATGCTGGCGGCGCAGCGCGTGCGGCTGACGGTGGAGGATGAATATGTGGCGCGCTTTTACCTGTCACGGGAATCGGCGCGGGTGCGCAATTCGGTGGAGTTCCTGCCCCAGCCGCTGAGTGAAAACAGCCTGCATATCCTGGTGAGCCTGAAGAACCCAGAGCATGAGCAGATTGTCGCGAGCTTTGATCGCGAGATTGCCAAGATGAAGGCTGATGGCAGTTATGCGCGGTTGATGAAGGCCCATGGAATGTAGCGGCCTAAGCTGCGCTGGTGTCCTTGATCAAATGCGCCGCCAGCGTGCGCAACGGCCCCAACTGCCGGCATATCAACGCCAGCTGCGTCTGCACCAACCGCTGCCCTTCATCAATCTCATCCGGCATCTGCTCCAGGTCCGCCGCCAGCGCTTCCTCGGCGTCGCTCTGGATCGCAATTGGCTGCTTGTTGGCCAATCCTGTCGCGATTTCATCAATGCTCTCCGCGAGTGATTTGCCCGCGCCGTCGATGAGATGCTCGCGCACTTCGGCCGGCAATTGCGTATCACGGTGTGCACCGAGCCCTGACAGGTAACTGAGCAAGGTGTGGGACAACACCAGGAAACGGAACCCCACGTCCGCCTCCTTACGGAAATGCCCCGGTTCCATCAGCATATTGGCGAGGGTGGTCGACAGCGCCGCGTCGGCGTTGTGCGCGTTGCGGCGGGCCAGGCGGTAGGCCAGGTCGTCGCTTTTGCCGGCAGCGTATTGCTGCATGATCTGGCGCAGGTAGATGCTGTTGCACGTCAGGGTATTGGCCAGCACTTTGTTCAGTCGGCGGCCTTGCCAGTCGGGCAGGAACAGGAATACCGCCAGGCCCGCGATCAAGCTGCCGAGCAAGGTATCGAACAGCCTTGGCAGGAACAGCCCGTAGCCGTCCCCCACCTGGTTGAAGCAGAACAGCACCATCAAGGTGATCGCTGCCGTGGCCAGGGTGTAGCGGGTGGTGCGGTTGATAAAGAACACCAGGCCGGCGGCGATGGCGAACATCGACTGCACCAGGGGGTTGGGGAACAGGTCGAACAGCGCCCAGGCCACGGTAAGGCCGATGGCGGTGCCGATGATCCGCTGGCCGAGCTTGCGCCGCGTGGCGCCGTAGTTGGGCTGGCACACAAACAGGGTGGTGAGGATGATCCAGTAACCCTGGGAAGCATGGATGGCGTGCAAGGTGCCGTAGCCGATGGTCAATGCCAGGGACAGGCGCAAGGCGTGGCGAAACAGCAGCGACGTCGGCGTGAGTTGCGTGCGCAGGCGTGTCCACATTTCCCTGAGGTTGCGCGGCGCACGGTCCAGCAGGTTGCTGTCGGTGGCGTCGCCAGGGCGTCCGGGTTGCTTGCGTCGCCCAGCAGGCGGTCAAGGGTGGACAGGTTGGCCGCCAGGGCACGCAACGAACGCAGCAGGCCGCGCCAGGCCGGGTTGCTCTGGATGCGCAGGTGTTCCAGGGAGGCATTCAGGTCGCTGAGGGCTTCGGCGAAGCTGTCGTCATATATGAACGGTTGGCGCAGTTGGATCGACTCGGCCAGGGCCTGGCAGGCCTTGCCTTGCTGGCGCAGCAGACGTTGGCAGCGGAACAGCACGTCACTGTGGAAGAACGCATCGGCGAGGGCGTTGTAGGGATAGTGGGAGGAACTGGCGCGCTCGTGGATGTCCTGGGCCAGGAAATACAGCTTGAGGTAGCGGCTGACCTTCGACCCCGGTCGGCCATTGCCCACGCGGTGCAGGATGATTTCCTTCGCCGCATTCAGCGCGGCCACCACCCGGCCATTTTGCTGGGCCAGTTCCAGGCGGCGCGCTTCCACATCCAGCTGGCGGACCGGCTCAAACAGCGACGACTTGAGCTTGAGGTAGCGCCCCAACTCGCGGAACAACCGCGCCAGGCTCTGCTGCACCGGCTGGTTGGAAAACAGCGCCTGCCACAGCACCGACAACGCACCGTACCAGGCCGCACCGGCCACCAGCAGCAATGGCTCATGCCAGAAATCACTGACGGCGCCGCCGCGCTGGTCCACGCCGATCATGGTGTAGACCGACAAAATCAAGGTGGCCGACGCAATCGCCCCATAGCGTTCGCCCAGGGCACCGAGCATGGTCAGGCCGAACGTCGCCAGGGCCAGGGAGATAGCGAAAACCCAGGGATAAGGGAACAGCAACTCCACCGACAGCGCGGCGATGCTGAAACACACCAGAGTCACCGCCAGGGCGTTGAGGCGGCCTTGCCAACTGTCGTCGGTCTCGGCCAGGGCGCTGGCGATGATCCCCAGGAAGAGCGGGATCAGCAGCGTCATTTCATCCTGGTACCAGCACAGCGCCATGCTGCCGGTGAGGGCGATGAATACCCGAATGCTGTAGCTGAATTTATCCAGGGCCCACAGGCGCCGCATGGACTGCTTGAACGAGGTCGATGACATGAAGTCGTGAGTCTTCCGGGACGATGCCGTTAAATTGAGCTATCAAGGACGCCACGGCAAGGGTGGTGATCACATCCAACAGCAAATTATTCCCGGACACACCCATGCTCAATATGGAATGCAGTCAATGTGGGAGGGGGCTTGCCCCCGATAGCAGTGTGTCAGCCACTGCATGTGCAAGCTGATCCACCGCCATCGGGGG
>NZ_JADDUM010000306.1 GCF_015163715.1 Pseudomonas cyclaminis | reverse complement strand
GAGTACACAATAAAGGCCACAGACGTAACGCTGAGTCGTTCAAGTTTTGATTTTTCAGTCAGTTAGAGGATGAGCCATGTCCCGTCCGCTGCGCCATATCTGCCTCAAGGCCCACTGAACGCCTTGGAGCACAAAGCAAGCCTCTGGCTACTTTGATCCGATAGCAAAGACCCTGGTCGAAAGACCGGGGTTTTTTGTGTCTGCGATTTGATGGGGTGTTGCAAGAGCCGGCGCGCCGGCTCCCATGGCGTTGTCAGAATCCCAGTTTGTCCCGCAAGCCGTAGTACCAAGCCCCCAGCGCTGCAAACGGCGTGCGCAACAGTTGCCCGCCCGGGAACGGATAATGCGGCAGGTCTGCAAACGCATCAAAACGCTCTGCCTGGCCTCTCAGCGCCTCAGCCAGTACCTTGCCTGCCAGGTGGGTGTACGTCACGCCATGCCCGCTGCAGCCCTGTGAGTAGTAGATGTTGTCGCCCAGGCGGCCCACTTGCGGCAAGCGCGACAGGGTCAGCAGGAAATTGCCGGTCCAGGCGTAGTCGATCTTCACATCCTTGAGCTGAGGGAACGCCTTGAGCATCTTCGGGCGGATGATCGCCTCGATATTCGCCGGGTCGCGCGCGCCATATACCACGCCGCCGCCGAAGATCAGGCGCTTGTCGCTTGTAAGGCGGTAGTAGTCGAGCAGGTAGTTGCAGTCTTCCACACAGTAATCCTGCGGGAGGAGAGTCTTGGCCAGCTCATCCCCCAGCGGCGCCGTGGTGATGACTTGCGTGCCGCAGGGCATCGACTTGGCGGCCAGCTCCGGCACCAAATTGCCCAGATAGGCATTGCCCGCGACGATGATGAACTTGGCCCTCACCTTGCCCTGGGCTGTATGCACCACCGGGTTGGCGCCGCGCTCGATACGCACTGCCGCCGATTGCTCGTAGATCGTGCCGCCCAGGGACTCCACGGCCGCTGCTTCGCCGAGTGCCAGGTTGAGCGGGTGGATGTGGCCGCCACTCATGTCCAGCAGGCCGCCCACGTAGTTTTCACAGGCGACCACCTCGCGGATGCGACGCTCGTCCAGCAACTCCAGCTGAGTGTGGCCATAGCGTTCCCACAGGCGCTTCTGTGACTCCAGATGGCCCATGTGTTTGCTGTTGAGTGCTGCGAACACGCCGCCGTCCTTTAAATCACACTGGATCTGGTACTTGGCGACTCGCTCGCGAATGATCCTGCCACCTTCGAACGCCATCTGCCCCAGCAATTGTGCCTGTTGAGGGCCGACGCTGCGCTCGATCACATCGATATCGCGGCTGTAGCTGTTGACGATTTGCCCGCCGTTGCGGCCCGACGCACCAAAGCCCACCTTGGCGGCTTCCAGCACCGTCACGCGAAAGCCGTTTTCCAGCAGGAACAGCGCACTGGAGAGGCCGGTATAGCCGGCACCAATTACACACACGTCGGTTTCGACGTCACCCTGCAGCATCGAACGCGGCGGAACGGCATTCGCGGAAGCGGCGTAATACGACTGGGGATAGGGGGTGTTCGCCATCCTGGAACCTCTGTTTTATATTTTTTACGAGTGCGCCGATCCTACCTGAGTTGAAAATTGCCTGCCAGCCACCCGAAATCGCGGGCCGCACCGGCTACAAATAAAAAATTCGCATATTCATAGGGTTAGCTGCAAAAAAGATGTTGACAGTCCTCCACAATTCCGTAGAATGCCGCCTCACAGCAGGCACGTAGCTCAGTTGGTTAGAGCACCACCTTGACATGGTGGGGGT
>NZ_JADDUM010000305.1 GCF_015163715.1 Pseudomonas cyclaminis | reverse complement strand
TTGTCTGGAAAAACGGGGGCGGCTTGATGGGGCTCTGGCGCCAGCCCAGCGCGGGGCAAGCCCGCTCACCACAGAAGCCAGGTCACCACAAAAGCCTGCTCACCATAGAGGCCCGCAAACCACAGAAGCCAGGTCACCATACAGAATATGCCCATTCTCGTAAGGCCGCCTTCAGACCAGGGTTTGGCAGTCGCTCCAAACCTGGCGAATCAGCCCCTGCATCTTCAACGCCTCAGCCCAGCGATCACTGATTTCACGCCCATCGGCACCGGTGATCGCATACGGCGGCGGGCCCAGTTCGCAGGTGAACGACAGGCTCTGCCCTGTGTCGGGGCGCGCCAACCAGTCTTCAATGCCGTAGCGCCACCAGCCAATAAACCGCTCGACCCAGGCCTGATGCTGGGGGAACGCCATTGAGACCTGCACCTGCTCACTGCTGGCCACGCGGCCGTGGAAACCCCAGCTGTGGCGCAGGATCGTGCGGATGTGTTCGTCGTCTTCCACCGCGCCCGGCTCGGGCAACTCGCGCCCCACCACGTAGTGGGACAGGTCGGCCAGCAACTTCAAGTCGGGCATTTGCGCCAACAGGTCGAGGGTGAACAGCAGGTCGTTGGTCAGGCGATACCGGTGGGTTTCCAGCAGCACCGGAAAATCCACCTGCTCGGCCAGGCGCTGCCAACCTTCGACCAGCCGCGCCGCTTCGGCCTGGGTGCGCGGGCGCACGTCGGCTTGCAGGGTGAGGTGGTGGCAGCCGTAGCGGCTGATCACATCCAGCGCGGCGGCCAGGTCATCCACCGACTGCGGAAACAGCTGGCCTTCGATCTGCAAGCCCCGCGCCGTGGCGGCGGCGTGCAGGCGTGTCACATCAGCGGGTTTCCAGTAATGGTCGGTGATGCCGTCGAAGCCGGCTGCGGCGATTCGATCCAGCTGCGCTTCGAGCGGGCCGGGCTCGGTTTGCATGGCCCATAGGGATTGGAATACCAGAAATTGGCGCATATCAGCTCCGCAGCACGTGTTTGAGGGACTGCTCGGGGTCCGCCAGGCTGGATGGGTTGAGCACCGTGCGCGCCGTGATCAGGCGTTCGCACAGCTTGATGTCCTTGGCCACGCTGTTGCCGGGCGCCCAGCCGCAGGCGCCTTGCAAATGGCCATCGGCATCGACGTAGAACAGCAGCAGACCGCCGGCCGGCAAGGCACGACTGATCGTGTGCGGGGTCATCCCGCCCACCGTCTGCAAACCCCAGTCGTATTGATCGGACCAGAAGCCAGGGATCGCCTCGAAGGGCACTTCACGCCCCAGCATATTCAGCGCCGCGTGCCGCCCCTGAGCCTCGGCGTTGCGCCAGGTTTCCTGGCGTTGGTACAGGCCATCGAGGCGAAACTCACAAACATCGCCGGCCGCATAGATGTCCGGCGCGCTGGTGCGCAGGTACGCATCCACACGGATGCCCTGCCCTACCTCCAGCCCCGCGTTGGCAGCCAGTTCGAGATTGGGTTGCATGCCGATGCCGACCACCACCAGGTCGCAGGGCAGCAACTGCCCGTCGACCAGTTGCACGGCATCGTCATGGATGGATTCCAGTGCCACATTCAAGCGCACATCCACGCCTTGTGCGCGGTGCAGGTCCAGCAGCATTGCGCTGATCACCGGCGGCAGCACCCGGCCCACCAGGCGCGGCCCGGCTTCCAGCACCGTGACCTCACACCCCAGGCCTCGGGCAGTGGCGGCCACTTCCAGGCCGATGAACCCGCCGCCGACAATCACCAGCCGTGTACCCGGACGCAAGGCACTGCGCAGGGCCAGGGCCTCGTCGTGGGTGCGCAGGTAAAGCACATTGGCCTGCGCCTGGGGCAAACGTCGCGCACGCCCGCCGGTGGCCAGCAGCAGACCGGCATAGGCCAGCCACTGGCCGTCAACGAGTTGCAGGCGATGGTGCTGCGGCTCCAACTGCGTCACGGGGTTGGCGGCGATATGCTCGATGCCCAATTCGCCCAGGCGTGCGCTGTCGCACAGGCTGCACGCCGCCAGGTCCGCCGTGCCCTGCAACAGGCCTTTGGACAGCGGCGGGCGCTCGTAGGGGACGTGCGGTTCATCGCCGATCAGGACCAGCCGCCCGGTATAACCCTCTTCGCGCAGGGTCAGCGCCGCACGGCCACCGGCATGGCCGGCGCCGACGATGATCAGGGGGGCGTTCATCATCACGCCGTGACAGCGAGCAGTACCCGCCCCGCTTCGACCCGCACCGGGTAGGTCTTGAGGTTGACGCACACCGGAGCGCCCATGGCCTTGCCGGTGCGGTAGTCAAAGCGCCCGTTGTGCTTGGGGCACTCGATGACATGGTCCATCACCAGGCCATCGGCGAGGTGGATTTTCTCGTGGGTGCACAGGCCGGCGGTGGCGAAAAACTCATTCTCGGCCGAGCGATACACCGCATAGGTGTGGGGCCCGTGGTCGAAGCGCAGCACGTCTTCTTCGTCTATTTCGCCCACGGCGCAGACGTCGATCCATTGATCGTTCATGGCGGTTTCTCTTGTTATGGATGGGGTTCAGCTGACTGCGGCTTCGGCACTCATCCGGGCATTGGCAGCCGGTTCCGCGCTCGGGCGAATCGGCCGCTGGATGAAATACGTCGGGTCGCTGCGCTGCTTCCAGATGGTCGGCAGGATTTCGCGGTAGGCCTCGAAAATATTCGCATACGGCGGCGGGCAGTCGTTGCGGATCTCTTCGTGCAACTGCTCAAGGGCGTGGTACGGCACCATCGGGTACATGTGGTGTTCGAGGTGGTAGTTCATGTCCATGTAGATAAAGCGCAGCACGCGGTTCATGTAGATGGTGCGGCAGTTGCTGCGATGGTCGAGCACGTCTTCGGCCAGCCCCACGTGCTGGGTCAGGCCAAACAGGTAGCCGAGCCAGGCGCCGTAGATACTCGGCAGCCCTACCAGCATCAGCGGCAACCAGCTGTGCAGGTACAGCGCGGTGCCAATGACCACTGCATAAATGCCCACCCAGATCCGTGCGGCGCGAAATACCTTGGGCCACTCGGATTCGGGGATAAAGTCCGCTTCCTGGGCACTCATCTGACCCACTGCATGACGCGCCACGCCGCTGAAGGTTTTCCGCGCCAAAGGCAGGTTGAACAGGCTCAGGAACATCATCAAGAAGCTCGGCGGACGTGGTTCGACGATTTCCGGGTCGCGGCCAACCACGATGGTATCGGTGTGGTGCCGGGCGTGGCTCCAGCGCCACACATGGGGTTCGAAGATGCACATGAAGCTCGCGACCTGGTACAGCGCGTCGTTCATCCAGCGCGTCTTGAACGCGGTGCCGTGGCCGGTTTCGTGCCAGCGCGGGTTCGACGCGGTGCCGTAGAGCACGCCATAGGCGAGGAAGAACGGCACGCAGGCCCAGGAGCCCCAGAACCAGTAGCCGCCGAAACCGGTGGCGAACAGCGTGCTCACCCAAATCGCGGTGTCGCGCAGGGCCGGGCCGTCGCGGCGCTGCATCAGTTCTTTCATGCGTTTACGGGAAATCGGCGATTGGTACCAACTGGCCGAGACCAGGCCTTTTTCGGCAGCGCGGGCGGCTTCCGGGCCGGTCAGGCTGTAGTCGCGCCGGGCGGTGTGAGCGGTGTGTTCAGGCATTGTTATTGTTCTCCGCAAGCGGGTGGTTTCTGGTGCTTTGCGAAACCAACGATAGAGAAGCGCCAAATCACCCTCAAGGCCTTGAATCCATTCCCTATCAAGCTATCATCCAGGCCCAGCGGGGCTTGATAGTTTTCTATCAAGACGTTCAAGAGGGCTGTCATGAACAACAATAAACGCCCAACCATCGCCACCGTCGCCGCCCATGCGGGCCTGAGTGTGGCCACTGTTGATCGGGTGCTGAATGCGCGTGCGCCGGTCAATCCGGAAACGGCCGAGCAGGTATTCCAGGCCGCCGAAGCCGTGGGCTATTTTGCGGCGCGGCTGATTGGCCAGCGCATTCGCGAACGCCGGCCCACGTATCGTTTCGGCATTCTGCTGCTGGGCACTGCACAGGCGTTTTATGCGCACCTGGCGCAGTCGATCAGCGACGCCGCGCAGCATCACGCGACGGCCAACCTGACCTGTCAGTTCGAATACATCAACGACCGCACGCCCAGCGCCATCGTTGCACAGATCGAGCAACTCGCCGTGCAGTGTGATGCCCTGGCGGTGGTCAGCTTCGCCCACCCGCTGATCAATGCGTGCCTGGCGCAGATCCGCGAGGCCGGCGTACCGGTGGTCGCCCTGCTGTCGGATATCCATGAACACGCCCTGGAACCTTACGTAGGCCAGGACAACCACATGGTCGGGCGCACTATGGGCTGGCTGCTCGCCCGCACCTGCAGCGCACGCAAAGGCAGCGTCGGGATTCTATTGGGCGGCCACCGGTTCCTGGGGCATCAGGCCCGGGTCGAAGGCCTGCACCGCTACCTGGCCGAACACGCGCCGGGCCTCAAGCCGCTGGAGCCGCTGATCAACCTGGACAACTGCGACATCACCGAAGAAGCCACCCTCGACCTGCTCACCCGCCACAGCGACCTGCGCGGCCTGTGCGTGGTGGGCGGTGGCGGTGACGGCATCATCAGCGCCCTGGCACAGCTGCCCAAGCGCCCGGCGCTGTGTTGCATCTTGCAGGAGTCTACCGAGCTGTCACGCCAGGCGCTGAGCCAGGGGTTGATTGATGTGGTGATGGACTCACAGCCACGGCAAACCGCGGTGGCGCTGGTGGAGTTGCTGGTGGAATTGCAGAGTGCCGAAGGGTTTGATCCAGTGCGGCATCGGGTGCATATCGCGCCGCAGATTGTGACGTCCGAAAATATGTGTGACTGAAGCGCGGTAATGCGCTGTTGTGGTGAGCGGGCTTCTGTGGTGAGCGGGCTT
>NZ_JADDUM010000304.1 GCF_015163715.1 Pseudomonas cyclaminis | reverse complement strand
GCCCCCTCCCACATTTAGAACAACGGGGCTTAGTCGAGTGCTTTCCAGATCTCGGTCGCGTACTCCCTGATCGTCCGGTCCGAAGAGAACCAACCCATCCGCGCCGTATTGAGCACCGCCGAACGCCACCACGCCTTGGAATCATGCCAATGCGCCTCGACCCGTGCCTGGGCCTCCCAGTAGGAGTCGAAGTCGGCACACACCAGGAAGCGGTCGTAGTCGATCAACCCATCGATCAAGCCCACATAGCGGCCCGGATCATCCGGCGAGAACACCCCGCCACGGATCGCTTGCAGCACATCGTTGAGGCGATGGGACGCGGCGATGTCCGGCCCGGCGTTGAACTCACCCGCATGCTTGCGCGCTTCCACCTGCTGCGCGCTGAGGCCGAAGATAAACATGTGGTCGGCGCCCACGCGCTCGTGCATTTCCACGTTGGCGCCGTCCATGGTACCGATGGTCAGCGCGCCGTTGAGGCCGAACTTCATGTTGCTGGTGCCCGACGCTTCAAAGCCGGCGGTGGAGATCTGCTCCGACAAGTCCGCCGCCGGAATGATGCTTTCGGCCAGGCTGACGTTGTAGTTGGGCAGGAACACCACTTTGAGCAGACCGCGCACAGTCGGGTCATTGTTGACGGTGCGGGCGATGTCGTTGGTCAACTTGATGATCAACTTGGCCTGGTGATAACTGGCGGCCGCCTTGCCCGAGAAGATCTTCACACGCGGCACCCAGTCGGTGCCCGGCTCGGCACGGATCGCCTGGTACAGCGCCACGGTGTGCAGCAGGTTGAGCAGTTGGCGTTTGTATTCGTGGATCCGTTTGACCTGCACGTCGAACATCGCCGCCGGGTTCACCGAAATACCCAGGCGCTCATGGATGATCTCGGCCAGTGCACGCTTACTGTGCAAGCGCTGGTCGGCGAAGGCTTTGCGGAAGGTCTGTTTCTCGGCGAAGGTTTCCAACTCGCCCAAGCGGGTTTCCATAGTGTCGAGAATGTCCGGACCCAGGGCTTCCACCAGCATCTGGGTGAGCTTGGGGTTGGCCTGGTACAGCCAGCGGCGGAAGGTGATGCCGTTGGTTTTGTTGTTGATACGGTCGGGGTAGAGCTTGTGCAGTTCGGAGAACACCGTGCTGCGCATCAGCTGGGTGTGCAAACCCGACACGCCATTGACGCTGTGGGATCCGAGGAACGCCAGGTTACCCATGCGCACGCGGCGGCCGTTGTCTTCTTCGATCAGCGACACGGCGCGCAGTACGTCAAAATCGTGGATGCCTTTGGCGCGCAGCGAGTCGATGTGCTGGGCGTTGATCAGGTAGATGATCTGCATGTGCCTGGGCAGCATGCGTTCCATCAGCCCTACAGGCCAGGTTTCCAACGCCTCGGGCAACAAGGTGTGGTTGGTGTAGGACAAGGTTTCGACCGTGACCTGCCAAGCGGCGTCCCAGGCGATGTCGTGCAAGTCCACCAGTTGGCGCATCAACTCGGCCACGGCGATGGACGGGTGAGTGTCGTTGAGCTGGATGGCGGCGTGTTCGCCCAGGCTCAGCACCGAGCCGTGCATGTTCTTGTGGCGGCGCAGCAGGTCTTGCAGGGAAGCGGAGACGAAGAAGTATTCCTGGCGCAGGCGCAGTTCCTGCCCTGCTTCGGTGCTGTCAGCCGGGTAAAGCACCCGGGAGATGCTTTCAGCACGGGCCACTTCGGCGACGGCGCCCAGGTGGTCACCGGCGTTGAAGCGCTCCAGGTGCAGGTCTTCCACCGCCCGCGCACGCCACAGGCGCAGGGTGTTGACGCTGGCACCGCGCCAACCGACGACCGGCGTGTCGTATGCCACGGCGCGCACGGTTTCGTTGGGCGTCCACACCTGGATCAGCTTGCCGGCGGCGTCCGGCAGGGTTTCCACGCTGCCGCCAAAGCCGATCGGGTAGATCACCTCGGCGCGCTCGAACTCCCACGGGTTGCCGAAATCCAGCCAGCGTTCGGTCTGCTCCTGCTGCCAGCCATCGACAATCGCCTGGCGGAACAGGCCGTGTTCATAGCGGATGCCATAACCGTGGCCGGCAATGCCCAGGGTCGACATGCTTTCCATAAAGCAGGCGGCCAGGCGGCCCAGGCCACCGTTGCCAAGCGCCGCGTCGGGCTCCAGCAGGCGGATGCGCTCAAGGTCGACGCCCAGTTCGCTGAGCGCCTCGCGGGCAATCTCCAGCACACCGAGGTTGCTCAGGCTGTCGTAGAGCAAACGGCCGATGAGGAATTCGAGGGACAGGTAATACACCCGTTTCTGACCTTTGCGGTAGATACGCCGCGTATGGTCCATCCAGTGGTCGACCATCTGGTCGCGTGCGGCCAGGGCAATGGCTTCGAACCAATCGTGGTCGAAGGCGTGATCCGGGTCCTTGCCCACCGCGTAGGTGAGCTTGGTCAAGACGGCATCGCGAAATGCGGCTACCTCTGCTTCTCGTGCAAGTGGTTCCTGAGACATCAAATGCGACCTCGGGCGAGATAGAAGGAGTTGCTAGAGCCTAGACGGTCTGACAGACGGTGACCGCTCTGGTTCGGCACTTTTTTAACGCATTTACCTTTGCAGGGTTTTGATGCATTGGCCGTGCCTGCTTTCGCCCAACGCGCCGTTGGGGATGAAATACGCAAAATATTGTTCAAAAAACCACCAATCCCGGTATGATCCCGCGCCCGGATACAGCCCCACCTTTTGGAACCTTGATGAAGCCTCAACTGATCGCCGCCGCGGAACTCGACCGTCTAGAGACCTGGCAGAAATATTCCGCCCACATGTGCGGTGGCTGCGTGTCCAGCTGCTGCACGCTGCCGGTCGAAGTGAAGATCAAGGACCTGATCCGCATTGGCATCGTCGATGAGTTCGAACGGGGCGATCCGCCGAAGAACATCGCCAAGCGGTTGCAGAAGGAAGGCATCGTCGAGCGCTACAACAACAAATCCGAGATTTTTACCCTGCAGCGCATGAGCAACAACGACTGCCTGTATCTGGATCGTAAGACGCGCTTCTGCACTATTTATGACAAGCGTCCGGATACCTGCCGCAATCACCCGAAGATCGGGCCGCGGCCAGGGTATTGCGCGTACAAGCCGAAAGAAGTGGTGCGTGAGACCAAGTTCAAGACCCTCGACAAGTTCTGATCCGGGTTTTGTGGGGCTCTCAAGGGCCCCATCGGGGCGAAGTCGAATCGTCGCACCGCCCCTCCCACACTTGAATGCGTTCACAGATCAAAATGTGGGAGGGGCTTGCCCCGATAAGGCCGGTAAAGCCACCACCAAA
>NZ_JADDUM010000303.1 GCF_015163715.1 Pseudomonas cyclaminis | reverse complement strand
CCGGGGCTGCCGATCCTGGTGATGGGCGGCGAATGTGATCCGGTGAGTGAGGGCAAGCGTCTCAAAAGCCTGGCCCATGCGCTGCGTGAGGCCGGCTGTCAGCATCTGCAATTGAATATCTACCCGCAGGCGCGTCACGAAGTGTTCAACGAAACCAACCGCGATGCCGTTATCGCGGATGTACTGACGTGGCTCGACCAGGCCCTGACCTTGCGCAGGCCGGCCCACTGCGAATAACTTTTCTTTTAAAATCAGCCGTTTAAAATCGACCGATAATTACCGATTAGCCACAGGATGCACCTTTAGATGACACAGGTAACCAACACCCCGTACGAAGCCCTCGAAGTCGGCCAGACCGCCAGCTACAGCAAGCTGGTGGAAGAGCGCGATATCCAGCTGTTCGCCGCCATGTCCGGTGACCACAACCCGGTGCACCTGGACGCCGAATACGCCAAGGCCACCATGTTCAAGGAGCGTATCGCCCACGGCATGTTCAGCGGTGCGCTGATCAGCGCGGCGGTGGCCTGCGAGCTGCCTGGGCCGGGCACTATCTATATCGGCCAGCAGATGAGCTTTCAGAAGCCGGTCAAGATCGGCGACACACTGACTGTGCGCCTGGAAATCCTTGAAAAACTGCCGAAATTCCGCGTGCGTATTGCCACCCGCGTGTTCAACCAGCGCGATGAGCTGGTGGTGGATGGCGAAGCCGAGATCCTCGCACCGCGTAAGCAGCAGGTTGTGACGTTGACCGAGCTGCCGCCTATCAGCATCGGCTGATTCCAGCTCCACGCAATACAAATGTGGGAGGGGGCTTGCCCCCGATAGCGGTGTCTCAGTCAATATTCGATGACTGACCCACCCCAATCGGGAGCAACCCCCCTCCCACATTTCTTTACCGCATTTGGCTTACGACTGAGCGCGAGCCTGGTTACGCAGGGCTTTCACCTGGTCGTGGTTGCGCTGTACGCCGTGGTACTGACGCTCAACCAGGTCACGGATGCCCAGCAGGTTGTGCTTGTTGATCTTCTCGATCGCTTCCTTGTAAGCCTTGAGTGCGTGATCTTCACCGCGCTCGGCTTCGTTCAGAACAGCCTCTTCATCTTTACCGGTGAGCATCGACTTCACGTCGACCCAACCACGGTGCAGGGCGCCGGCCACACTGCCGGAGTCTTCCGGATCACCGCCCAGTGCACGCACGGCGGTTTTCAGCTCGGCGGCAGCGGTTGCACAGTCAGCGGAACGCTTGGCAAACAGCGCCTTGAGTTCTGGGTGCTTGATGTCTTCTGCGCATTCTTTGAAACCTTTCTGGCCGTCGATGCTGGTCTCGATCAGGTCGTTGAGTACGGAGATCGATTCTTTATTGATGTCAGTCATTTTTCAATTCCTTAGGCAGGTTACGAAGGGTTGTCTTAATGATTGCAGCGCCCGTGCCAGGTTTTGAAAAACAATTTTTATGTTTAATTTCAACAACTTAAAAATATTTGAACCATCTGTATGTACGTTATTTGCATGATCTGTCATTTGGCCTTCATGCAGAATGCCTGTATTTTCCAGGGTCTCGACTCACGCCACTGAATCCCCCATGAACCCCGAAAAACTCGAACTGCTGATCACCCGCGAAATGCCCTTCGGCAAATACAAGGGCCGGATCATCGCCGACCTGCCGGGCCCTTACCTGAATTGGTTTGCCCGTGAGGGTTTTCCCCACGGCGAGCTGGGCGGTTTGCTGGCCTTGATGCAGGAAATCGACCACAACGGTCTGTCGGAACTGCTCGAACCCTTGCGCGCTAAACACGGCAAGCCCGCCCCGCGCCATTAATCAGGAGCCTCGCCATGCCACGCAATGCTGACAACGAACTGCACTGGCAGGCCATCGCCCAGCGCTATGACCTGGAACCGGGTCCGATCAATCTGGAAAACGGCTACTTCGGGCGCATGAGCCGTGCAGTCCAGGCGCAGTACCTGGACCACGTGGCGTTTATCAACCGCAGCAATTCGTTGCACGTGCGCCAGCGCTTCGAACAAGGTGAAAACGTCGAAATCCGCCGCCAATTGGCCGAGTTGATCGATGTGGACCCGGAGTCGGTCGCCTTCACCCGCAACGCCACCGAAGCCTTGCAGTCGCTGATCCGCAACTACAACCGCCTGCAACCGGGCGACCAGGTGTTGATCAGTGATCTGGAGTACGACACCGTCAAGGGCGCCATGCGTTGGTTGGCCGGGGTTCGCGGTGTCGAGGTGATTGAGCTTTCCCACACGCACCCGGCCAGTTTCGGCAGCCTGTTGCAGACCTATCGCACCGCTTTCGCTGAGTACCCGCGTATAAAGCTGATGGCGCTGACCCACGTCACCCACCGCACCGGCCTGGTGATGCCCGTTGCAGCCATCGCCGAGGCGGCGCGTGAACAGGGCATCGACGTGATCCTCGACGGCGCCCATGCCCTGGGCCAGATCGACTTCAACCTCGCCGAACTGGGTATCCAGTTCGCCGGCTTCAATCTGCATAAATGGATCGGTGCGCCGCTGACCCTGGGTTTTCTGTACATCGCCCCGGAACGCCTCGCAGATATCGACCCCGACATGGGTGAGTTCCACTACCCCATCACGGACGTGCGCGCACGCACGTCCTACAGTACGCCAAACTTTCCGGCCTTGATGACCTTGCCACTGGTGTTTGAAGAACATCGGGCATTGGGTGGCGCTGCGGCCAAAGGTGCACGGGTCAATTACCTGCGGGATCTGTGGGTAAGCCAGGTGCGCCCCCTCAAAGGCATTGAGGTGCTGACTTCGGATGATCCACGGCTGTATTGCGGGATTACCGCGTTCAAGTTCAGCGGGTGTGATCAGCAGGTGATGGTGGATCGGTTGCTCAAGGATTACGGCCTGTTCACCACCACGCGCACCGGGGCGGTGTTTGGTACGTGCATCCGGGTGACACCGGGGTTGCTCACATCGACGGCGGACATTGATGTGCTGGTCAAAGCCATAACCGAACTGAGCACAGATTAAAAATGTGTTGGCCTCACGGCTTTTTGCAGGCAAAAAAAAGCGGTACACCGACCAAGTGCACCGCAAAAATGCCGTTAAGCACAGCAACAACGATTCGGTAAATCAGATCAATCCAACAGCGCCAGCGCCTCGGCGGTGACTTCCTGGATGCGGGCCCAGTCGCCGTTCTTGATCCACTCAGGATCAAGCATCCAGCTACCGCCCACGCACATCACGTTTTTCAACGCCATGTAGTTTTTGATGTTGGCCGGGCCGACGCCGCCGGTCGGGCAGAATTTCACTTCGCCGAACGGGCCGCCCAGGGCCTTGATCGCCGCCACGCCGCCGCTGACTTCCGCCGGGAACAGCTTGAAGCGACGATAACCCAGGCCATAGCCTTCCATGATGCCCGAGGCATTGCTGATACCCGGCAACAGCGGGATCGGGCTGTGCACCGAGGCTTCCAGCAGGTCGCGGGTAATGCCGGGGGTGACGATAAATTGCGAGCCGGCAACCTCGGCGGCTTCGAGCATGTGACGGTCGAGCACGGTGCCGGCGCCGGTGCACAGTTCCGGGCGCTGCTCGCGCAGGACCTGAATGGCCTTGAGGCCGAACTCCGAACGCAGGGTCACTTCCAATGCGGTCAAACCACCGGCTGCCAGGGCATCGGCCAACGGCAGGATGTCCTGTTCGCGGGCGATGGTAATCACCGGCAGGATCCGCGCCTTGGCGCAGAGGCTGTCGATCAAGGCAACTTTATCCGCCATGGACACGGTCGGTTGAGGGCTTTTCATAGCGGCTGATCCTTGGCTCATGGGCACCAGTAAATCTCTAATGTAGGTTGCAAAAACGCGCGAATCGGCATGGCAGCAACGTCGTCACTGGCCAGGGCGGCGCTCAAGGTGGTCAATTTCGAACTGCCGGAAATCGACAGCACGGTGTAGTTGGCCGTGGCCAGCAGCGCACGACTCATGGTCAGGCGCTGGTGCGGCACGGTCGGCGCCAGCATCGGCCAGCAACGGCGGGTACCGTCGGCCTGCAACGCTTGGGCAAGGTTCGGGCTGTTGGGGAACAGCGATGCGGTGTGGCCGTCATCGCCCATGCCCAGTACCAGCACATCAATCGCCGGCAATTCGGCCAGCAGGCGATCGGCCTGCTCGGCGGCGTCTTCAAGATTGGCGGCGGCACTGTACAGGCTGAGGAACTTGGCCTTGGCCGCAGGACCTTGCAACAGGTGCTGTTTCAACAGGCCAGCATTGCTGTCGGCATGTTCCACTGGCACCCAGCGCTCGTCGGCGAGGGTGATGGTGACGTTGGACCAGTCCAGGCCTTGCTTGGCCAGGTGCTGGAAAAACGCCACGGGGCTGCGGCCACCGGACACAACCAACGTTGCTTCGCCACGGGCACTGATGGCCGCGCGCAGTTGTTCGGCTACATCCAGGGCCAGGCCTTCGGCCAACAGCACCGGCGTGCGGTACTCGTGGGCCGTTACGCCCCGAGGCAGTTTCAATTCAGATATCGCCATACCACGACCTCCCATCCCGCGTGATCAGTGCAATGGAGCTCATCGGCCCCCAGGAACCCGCCGCGTACGGCTTGGGCGCATCACCGGATTTTTTCCACCCGGCGATCAACTGGTCACACCACTTCCACGCGGCTTCGATTTCATCTTTACGGACAAACAGGTTCTGATTGCCGCGCATCACTTCCAACAGCAAACGCTCGTAGGCATCGGGGATACGTGCGCTGCGATAGGTGTCGGAAAAATTCAGTTGCAGCGGCCCGCTGCGCAGTTGCATGCCCTTGTCCAGGCCCTGCTCCTTGGTCATCACACGCAAGGAAATACCTTCGTCCGGTTGCAGGCGGATGATCAGCTTGTTGCTGATCTGCAAGCGCTGCTCGGGGGCGAAGATGTAGTGGGACGGTTCCTTGAAGTGGATAACGATCTGCGACAGCTTTTGCGGCATGCGTTTGCCGGTACGCAGATAGAACGGCACCCCGGCCCAACGCCAGTTGCGGATATCGGCCCGCAGCGCGACGAAGGTCTCGGTGTCGCTCTGGGTATTTGAATTCTCTTCTTCCAGGTAACCCGGCACCGCTTTCCCGGCGCTGTAACCGGCGATGTACTGGCCACGTACCACCTGGGTAGTCAAACCATCCGGGCTGATCGGCGCCAGGGCCTTGAGCACCTTGACCTTCTCGTCACGGATGCTGTCGGCAGACAGGTCGGCCGGCGGGTCCATGGCGATCAGGCAAAGCAGTTGCAGCAGGTGGTTCTGGATCATGTCCCGCAGTTGGCCGGCCTTGTCGAAATAGCCCCAACGGCCTTCGATACCCACCTGCTCGGCCACGGTGATTTCCACGTGGGAGATGTAGTTCTGGTTCCACTGGGTTTCGAACAGGCTGTTGGCGAAACGCAGGGCGATCAGGTTCTGGACGGTTTCTTTGCCCAGGTAGTGGTCGATGCGGTAGGTGCGGTTTTCCGGGAAAAACTGCGCCACGGCGTCGTTGACCTTGCGCGAAGACTCCAGGTCCGAACCGATGGGCTTTTCGAGCACCACGCGGGTGTTTTCCGCCAGGCCGACCTTGGACAGGTTCTCGCAGATCGCGCCATACACCGCCGCCGGAGTGGCGAAGTAGGCGATAAGGCGTTGCTCGGTACCGGCCAGTTCGGCCAGGGCCACGTAGTCGTCGGCCTTCATGAAGTCGACGTGAACGTAAGTGAGGCGCGCCAGGAAACGTTGGGCGATGTTTTCGTCCAGTTCCTTGCCGACGTATTTACGCAGTTCTTTTTCGATATGGGCCAGGTGCTGTTGCTCGGAACCGGCTTCACGGGCCAGGGCCAGGATGCGCGTGTCGTCGTGCAGCAGCCCGGCGCCATCGAGTTGATAGAGGGCAGGAAATAACTTGCGCAGCGCCAGATCACCCAAGGCGCCAAAGAGGGCAAAGGTGCAGGGTTCTACGGTTATCGAAGGCATGATGTTTGTTCTTTTATCAAGTTAAGCTACAAATACCTTTTTTCAAGGCATCACTCAAGGAAAAATGTAGTAATAACCACAACATTTTCCCGAAATACGCATTCCGAGTGGTGGTGTTCAGCTACCCTCAGTAGGATAGGCCACCGCGAAATGCCACTCGTCGATTGGCTACCGCCCTTTATTTGCATCGTCGCCCGAAGGAAAGACTGAATGGACCGCGTGCGAAATCTTCTGGAACAGATCCGGAACCGCCTCGAAGAATTAAACAAGGCCGAGAAAAAAGTCGCCGAGGTCATCCTGCTCAACCCGCAGCAGGCGACCCGTTTCTCCATCGCCGCCCTCGCCCAGGCCGCTTCGGTCAGTGAACCGACGGTCAACCGTTTCTGCCGTTCATTCGGCGTCAGCGGTTACCCTGAACTTAAATTGCAGCTGGCGCAAAGCCTGGCCAGCGGCGCGGCGTATGTCAGCCGCGCAGTGGAAGCCGATGATAACCCCGAGGCCTACACCCAGAAGATCTTTGGCAGTGCCATCGCATCCCTGGACAGCGCCTGCCAGGCCCTCGACCCGAACCTGATCAGCAAGGCCGTAGACCTGTTGATCCAGGCGCGGCAGATCCACTTCTTCGGCCTGGGCGCCTCGGCCCCGGTGGCCATGGATGCGCTGCACAAGTTCTTCCGCTTCAACCTGTCAGTGACCGCCCACGCCGACGTGCTGATGCAACGCATGATCGCCTCGGTGGCGCACACCGGCGAGCTGTTCGTGATTATTTCCTACACCGGGCGTACCCGCGAGCTGGTGGAAGTGGCGCGTATCGCACGGGAAAACGGTGCATCGGTGCTGGGCGTCACGGCCGAGAATTCACCGCTGGCCAAGGCCAGCACCGTGAGTTTGAACATTCCGCTGCCGGAAGACACCGACATCTACATGCCGATGACCTCGCGGATCATCCAATTGACTGTGCTGGATGTGCTGGCGACCGGCATGACCTTGCGCCGTGGCGTGGATTTCCAGCCGCATTTGCGCAAGATCAAAGAGAGCTTGAATGACAGCCGCTATCCGGTGGGGGATGAGTTTAACTAGCAGTAATCTTTATCAGCAGTACCGGCCCTATCGGGGGCAAGCCCCCTCCCACACTTTGATCTGTGAATACTTTCAAATGTGGGAGGGGG
>NZ_JADDUM010000302.1 GCF_015163715.1 Pseudomonas cyclaminis | reverse complement strand
CCCCTGCAATAGCGTGGCGGCAAGCTTGACCTGCTGATTGCCCTTGATGTCTTCGGTGCCGATGTTCAGCAAGGCCACACGCGGCCGGGCCACACCCAGCGCCTCGGCGGCCACCGAGCCCATCACGGCAAACTGGAACAAGTGCTCGGCACTGCAATCCACGTTCGCGCCCAGGTCCAGCAACTGGCAATAGCCTTTTTGCGTTGGAATCGCTGCAACCATCGCCGGCCGGTCAATGCCGGGCAGCGTCTTGAGCACATGCCGCGACAACGCCATCAACGCTCCGGTATTACCGGCACTGACACAGGCTTGCACCTTGCCATCACGCAATAATTCCAGGGCCACGCGCATTGAAGAGTCAGGCTTGCCGCGCAGGGCCGTCGCCGGCTTGTCATCCATGCTGATGGTTTCGCTGGCCGGCGTAATCGTCAGGCGCGCGCGATCCACAACCGGATGGCTGGCAATCAATTCTTCAAGGAGTGAGGGTTGACCGACAAGGGTCAGGTGCAGCGAGGGCGTAGCAATCAGGCTGGCAATGCAGGCCTGAACAATGCTGCGGGGACCGAAGTCCCCGCCCATTGCGTCAATCGCGATGACTTGAGCAGACAAGTGATTACTCGTCAGCGCCCTTGTCGATCACTTTACGGCCACGGTATACGCCTTCTGGCGATACGTGGTGACGCAGGTGAATTTCACCGGTGGTTTTTTCTACAGACAGAGTGCTCGCCGTCAGGGCATCGTGCGAACGACGCATGTCACGGGCGGAACGGGATTTTTTGTTCTGCTGAACAGCCATAATTGATTAACTCCTAAACGTTTGGGTCACGCTTTAACTGCGCCAATACACTGAACGGGTTGGACCGCGTTACCTCGTCCTCGCTCGGTTCGGCCTCGTCATCGAGACCCTCCGGCTGCTGGCATTCTTCCGGATGATGAGCAGGCACAATGGGCAAGGCGAGCAGAAGCTCCTCCTCGATCAGTGCATGCAGATCCAATGGATCTTCGCCCAGTTCCAGCACGTCATAACCTTTCGGCAACGACTGGGTATTCGCACCCTCCTTCACCACAGCGTAACTGCATTCGCTGTGAATCGGCAGGGTGACCAGCTCAAGACAACGCTGGCAAACCATTTTGACCTCGGTGTCGATAAAACTGTGGATTACCACAGATTTACGTTCATCTCGTTCAAAAACGAATTTGGCCTGCACCGTACCGACAGTGTCGGAAAGCGGGTCGCAGAGTCTCTCCAAATCGGCCAGCAGCAATTCACCTTGAAGGGAAGTGCCACGATCAGCCAATTTGCGCGGGTCAACGTGAGGTGGAATCGGGTCATTCAACATAGGCGCAGCATTATAGGGATGCACCCAGCCATGTCAAAGGAAATTCAGCCCTGTGCGTCAGCCGGTCGCCCCGCTAGAATCGGCGGCTGCCTTGAGGAGTCGTATATGTTGCCTTTATTACTCGCTTCCAGCTCGGTTTACCGCCGGGAATTGCTCAGCCGCCTGCACCTGCCGTTCACCTGCAGCTCGCCGGATATCGACGAAAGCCACGGTGCACATGAATCCGCAGTGGAGCTGGTCAAACGCCTGGCAGAAGAGAAAGCCCGCGCCCTCGCCGCCCGTCATCCTGGCCACTTGATTATCGGCTCGGACCAAGTCGCTGCGCTGGACGGCCGCATCATCGGCAAGCCGCACACGTTCGAAAACGCCCGCGACCAGCTCCTGGCCGCCAGCGGCAAGCGTGTGAGCTTCCTCACCGGCCTTGCATTGCTTAACAGCGAGACCGGGCACTGCCAGGTGGACTGCATCCCCTTCACCGTGCACATGCGCGAGCTGGATGCAGCGCGCATTGAACGCTACCTGCGCCTTGAGCAGCCGTATGACTGCGCGGGCAGTTTCAAGGCAGAAGGACTGGGCGTGAGCTTGTTCCAGAGCACCGAAGGGCCGGACGCCACCAGCCTGATAGGACTGCCGCTGATCCGCCTGGTGGACATGCTACTGGCTGAAGGCGTGCCAATCCCCTGAACACACCCCCTCCCACATTTTGATCCAGGCCTGACTTGAGACCTCAGCGCAGCGTCGGGCCCTGGAAGCCCATGTACAGCGCAAGCTTCTCAGCCACGCTGGCACCGAGCTTCTTGGAGAAGCGATCAAACGGCGATTCCTCAACCGTGAAATCCACCAGCTCCTTCTCGCCAATCACGTCCCGCGCCACCGAACTGGCACTGCCCAGGCCATCGATCAAGCCCAGCGGCAACGCCTGCTCGCCGGACCACACCAACCCGGAGAACAGCTCCGGATGGTCTTTATCCTTCAAACGATCACCACGCCCCTGCTTCACGCTGGCTATGAACTGGCGATGAGTAGTATCGAGCACGCCCTGCCAGAATTGGGTTTCATCGGCCTTTTGCGGCTGGAACGGATCCAGGAACGACTTGTGCTCGCCCGACGTATAGGTGCGACGCTCAACGCCGAGCTTCTCCATGGCGCCGACAAAGCCGTAACCGGCTGCCGTCACACCAATGGAACCCACCAGGCTGGCCTTGTCGGCATAAATCTGGTCAGCAGCACTGGCAATGTAATAGGCACCCGAAGCCCCCAGGTCGGAAATCACTGCGTACAGCTTGATATCCGGATGCAGGCCGCGCAGACGCCGAATCTCGTCATACACATAACCCGACTGCACCGGACTGCCGCCGGGGCTGTTGATGCGCAGGATCACGCCTTTGACCTTGGGATCCTCGAAGGCAGCACGCAGGCTGCCGACGATGTTATCGGCGCTGGCTGGCTCCTTGTCGGCAATCACACCGCGCACTTCGATCAACGCGGTGTAGTTGGCGCCACGGGTTGCGCTTTTCTCCATATCCATCAGCGGACTGAACAGCGCCAGCATGAGCAACAGATACGTGAAGGTCAGCAGCTTGAAGAAAATCCCCCAGCGCCGTGCGCGACGCTGCTCCTGAACGCCAGCCAGGAGGGTTTTCTCCAGCAGCTTCCAGCTTTTGTCGTCACTACTTCCAGCCTTTTCAGGCGCTTTCCACTCGTCACTCATGCCATCAACCCCAGCAAAGACTTATTGGGCCCGACTCAGCCAGGCCTGCAATTCGGAAAAATGATCAATCGTCAGCCTGGGCTCGTATTGCTGCAAGGCCTCGGCCGCCTGGGCGCCATAGCTGACCGCCACGCTGTCCATGCCAGCATTGCGCGCCATCATCAGGTCGAAGGAGGCATCGCCCACCATCAGCGCCTGGCGCGGCGACACACCGCAATGAGCGAGGATCTGCTCCAGCATCAGAGGGTGAGGTTTGCTGGCGGTTTCATCCGCTGCGCGGGTGATGTCGAAGTAGTTTTCCCAGCCATGAGCCTTGAGCACTCGATCCAGCCCGCGCCGGGCCTTGCCAGTGGCGACAGCCAAGTGATAACCCTCGGCGCGAAACGCCTCCAGAGATTGCACAACGCCCTCAAACAGCGGCGAGGGCTCAGCTTCCAGCGCAATGTAGTGATCAGCGTAATGTTCGCGAAAGGCGATCAGCTCAGCGTCACTGATTTCGGGGTACAGGGTACGGATCGCTTCAGGCAGGCCCAGACCAATAATGCCCTTGACTGCCAAGTCGCTGCACAACGCAAAGCCTGAGCGGGTGGACGCCATATGCATCGACTCAACAATGCGACCAATGGAGTTGGCCAGCGTCCCGTCCCAATCAAAAATCAGTAGCTTGTATTCAAGGTGCGACACTCAAACGCTCCACGGTCTTGGCCCACATCTCGTCCACCGGCGCCTGCAACTTCAGTTCGCCACCATCCGGCAGCGGCACAGTCAGCATGTAGGCATGGAGAAACAGGCGCTTACCGCCCAAATCCCGAATTTCCTTGGAAAAGTCTTCGTCGCCGTATTTGGTATCGCCAGCGATGCAGTGGCCCGCATGCAAGGTGTGCACACGAATCTGGTGGGTACGGCCAGTCACCGGCTTGGCCTCGACCATGGTGGCGAAGTCACCGAAGCGGCGCAGCACCTTGAACAGGGTCAGGGCTTCTTTACCCTCCTCGTCCACTTCAACCATACGCTCGCCGGAACGCAGGTTGCTCTTCTGCAACGGTGCACGAACGCTTTTGATGGAGCTGGCCCAGTTGCCACGCACCAGCGCCATGTAGCGCTTGTCCACGCCATCACCACGCAGGGCGGTGTGCAGGTGGCGCAACATGCTGCGCTTCTTGGCAATCATCAACAGCCCGGAGGTGTCGCGGTCCAATCGATGGACCAACTCCAGCTCCTTGGCATCCGGGCGCAACTGGCGAAAGGCTTCGATCACCCCGAAGGTCAGGCCGCTGCCGCCATGGACCGCGATGCCGCAGGGCTTGTTGATCACGATGAGCTTGTTGTCTTCGAAGACAATCGAGGCTTCCAGGCGTTGCAGCAGGCCTTGGGCCAGGGGCACGGGTTCGTCCCGTTCAGGCACGCGTACCGGCGGCACACGGACGATATCGCCCGCCTGCAGCTTGTACTCGGGCTTGATCCGACCCTTGTTCACGCGCACTTCGCCTTTACGCAAAATGCGGTAAATCAAGGTCTTGGGCACGCCTTTGAGCCTGGCCAGGAGAAAGTTGTCGATGCGTTGGCCGGCATATTCCGGCGAGACCTCAAGCAGCTGGACGCTGGGGGTCTGGGGGGCGGTAGTCGTCATGGCGGCGATGATAACAATTTTTTATGGAATTGAAGCACTTAATCATTGCTGCTATAGTCGCGAACGCCGCCAAAAGCGGCCTGGACAGAGGACTTGCGGCAAACTGCCGGCCCTGACCATCGCAATTCATCAGGACGCGAGGCCGTCCTACGGGGCTTTCGCCACCCTGGAAGGTTCGAGATTGTAACAAGCGCAGGTGACATGAGGCCTGAAGCGAGTGCAGAAAGCAGAGTGAATACTCGCGTTCTGCGCCGATATTTACGGCCAGTTCACAAAGTGCAGTCAGTCTTGTGCCAGACCACGGCGAATGCTTCGGAAACAACGCCTGTTAAGAGCTGAGTGTGAGCGCAGTCGCCCACATTCAGT
Source organism: Pseudomonas cyclaminis (assembly GCF_015163715.1). Classification (GTDB taxonomy): domain Bacteria; phylum Pseudomonadota; class Gammaproteobacteria; order Pseudomonadales; family Pseudomonadaceae; genus Aquipseudomonas; species Aquipseudomonas cyclaminis. The sequence goes on along the minus strand of NZ_JADDUM010000302.1, from coordinate 1,398 downwards.
CTTGTTTAGCCATGAGCGTGAACTCCCCATTGGAGAACACGGTAAATGCCAACCCGCTGCGGATTCTGCGCGCGGCAGCACCCGAATTATCAGGGATACGTGTAGGGTGGAGATGCACAACCGTCGGACCGTGTAGCACTAGGCTTATATTTAGACGCTTCATCTCGTCCACAGTCGCCGGTTGATTCCTCCTCCTGACCTTAGCTTTTGTTGAAGTGGTGCCTTTGTCACCACCGCTAACAAGCAGGACGCGTCCGTCGCGATACCGGCCCACATTGGCCGATTTTGCTGGACACTGGAGTGGCCAACCACTCTTGACGCACCTGACACCGACCGTGAGAAGTCGTGTGTGCCGAACGCCGTTTCCGGCAGCCCGGAAACCGACGGTACAACATGAAAAGAATGCTGATTAACGCAACTCAACCCGAAGAGTTGCGTGTTGCACTGGTAGATGGCCAGCGCCTCTACGACCTGGACATCGAATCCGGTGCACGCGAGCAGAAGAAGGCCAACATCTATAAAGGCCGTATTACTCGCATCGAACCAAGCCTTGAGGCTGCCTTTGTCGATTTCGGCTCCGAGCGCCACGGCTTCCTGCCCCTCAAAGAAATCTCCCGAGAATACTTCAAGAAAGCTCCTGAAGGCCGCGTGAACATCAAGGACGTCCTGAGCGAAGGCCAGGAAGTCATCGTCCAGGTCGAAAAAGAAGAACGTGGCAACAAGGGCGCAGCCCTGACCACTTTCATCTCCCTGGCCGGCCGTTACCTGGTGCTGATGCCGAACAACCCACGTGCCGGCGGTATCTCCCGTCGCATCGAAGGCGAAGAACGCAACGAACTGCGTGAAGCGCTGAACGGCCTGATCGCGCCGGCCGACATGGGCCTGATCGTTCGCACTGCCGGCCTGGGCCGCAGCAGCGAAGAAATGCAGTGGGACCTCGACTACCTGCTGCAACTGTGGACCGCCATCAAAGAAGCGTCCCTGGATCGTTCCGCGCCGTTCCTGATCTACCAGGAAAGCAACGTGATCATCCGCGCCATCCGCGATTACCTGCGCCAGGACATCGGCGAAGTGCTGATCGACAGCGTTGAAGCCCAGGACGAAGCCCTGACCTTCATCCGCCAGGTGATGCCGCAGTACGCCAGCAAGATCAAGCTGTACGAAGACAGCGTTCCGCTGTTCAACCGTTTCCAGATCGAAAGCCAGATCGAGACCGCCTTCCAGCGCGTGGTCGAACTGCCTTCCGGCGGCTCCATCGTGATCGACCCGACCGAAGCCCTGGTGTCCATCGACATCAACTCGGCGCGTGCGACCAAAGGCAGCGACATCGAAGAAACCGCCCTGCAGACCAACCTGGAAGCGGCTGAAGAAATCGCCCGCCAGTTGCGCCTGCGTGAT
>NZ_JADDUM010000301.1 GCF_015163715.1 Pseudomonas cyclaminis | reverse complement strand
AGGGAGCAAAATGTGGGAGGGGCTGCCCCCGATGGCAGTGGATCAGTCAACATTCATGTCAGACCGCTATCGGGGGCAAGCCCCCTCCCACAGGGGACCGCATTGCAATCAGGGAGTTAGAAAAAGCCCAACGGATTGATGTCGTAGCTCACCAGCAGGTTCTTGGTCTGCTGGTAATGGTCCAGCATCATCTTGTGGTTCTCACGCCCCACACCCGACTTCTTGTACCCGCCAAACGCCGCATGCGCCGGGTACAGGTGATAGCAGTTGGTCCACACGCGCCCGGCCTTGATCGCCCGGCCCATGCGGTAGGCGCGGTTGATGTCGCGAGTCCACAAGCCGGCGCCCAGGCCGAACTCGCTGTCGTTGGCAATCGCCAGGGCTTCAGCCTCGTCCTTGAAGGTGGTAATGCCCACCACTGGGCCGAAGATTTCTTCCTGGAACACGCGCATCTTGTTATGGCCCTTGAGCAGGGTCGGCTGGATGTAATAACCGCTGGCCAGGTCGCCTTCCAGGCGCTCGGCTGCGCCGCCGGTGAGCAGCACCGCGCCCTCTTCCTGGGCGATTTTGAGGTAGGACAGGATCTTGTCGAATTGCTGCTCGGACGCCTGGGCGCCGACCATGGTTTCGGTGTCCAGCGGGTTGCCGCGCTTGATCTTGACGATTTTCTTCATCACTTCGGCCATGAACGGCTCGTAGATCGACTCCTGCACCAGCGCCCGCGACGGGCAGGTGCACACTTCGCCCTGGTTGAAAAACGCCAGCACCAAGCCTTCGGCGGCTTTTTCGATGAACTGCGGTTCAGCCTGCATGATGTCTTCGAAGAAGATGTTCGGCGATTTGCCGCCCAGCTCCACGGTGGACGGAATGATGTTCTCGGCGGCGGCATGCATGATGTGCGCGCCCACCGGGGTGGAGCCGGTAAAGGCGATCTTGGCGATGCGCTTGCTGGTGGCCAGCGCCTCCCCGGCTTCACGGCCAAAGCCCTGCACAATGTTCAACACGCCCGGCGGCAGCAGGTCATTGATCAGCTCGGCAAACACCATGATCGACAGCGGCGTTTGTTCAGCCGGCTTGAGCACGATGCAGTTGCCGGCGGCCAGCGCCGGAGCAAGTTTCCAGGCGGCCATCAGCAGCGGGAAGTTCCACGGGATGATCTGCCCGACCACGCCCAGCGGCTCGTGGAAGTGATAAGCGGCGGTCAGTTCGTTGATCTCGGCGGCGCCGCCTTCCTGGGCGCGGATGCAACCGGCGAAGTAGCGGAAATGGTCAGCGGCCAGGGGCACGTCGGCGTTGAGGGTTTCGCGCACGGCCTTGCCGTTGTCCCAGGTCTCGGCCACGGCCAGCACTTCAAGGTGCTGCTCGATACGGTCGGCGATTTTCAGCAGCACCAGGGAACGGTCCTGGGCAGAAGTCTTGCCCCAGACGTCGGCAGCGGCGTGGGCGGCGTCGAGGGCCTTGTCGATATCGGCTGCGTTGGAGCGCGGGAATTCGGCGATCACTTCGCCGGTCACTGGCGAGGTGTTGGTGAAGTATTCGCCGCTCAGCGGTGCGACGAACTCACCCCCGATGTAATTGCCATAGCGCGGCTTGAAGCTGACGATAGCGCCAGGGGTGCCAGGTTGTGCGTAGATCATGTTGAAGCCTCTGTCTGGGTCCGGGCCTGTCGGTCAACAGGCGATGCCCCGATAGTAAAGAGCCCCCGCTGCCGGGCGAATGCGCCGTTGGCAGGGGGGCACTGGTCATTTGGTCGTAGATTCAGTGCTTGGCGACCAGCTCTTTGGGCAACTTGAAGGTCCAGAGCATGCCGCCCTGGTTGAAGTCCTTGATGCGCTTTGCCACTTCGCCGCCCCACAACGGCACCGCGCCGCCCCAGCCGGAGAGCACCGACACGTACTGTTCGCCGTCCATTTCCCAGGTCACAGGCGAGCCGAGTACGCCGGAGCCGGTCTGGAATTCCCAGACTTTCTCGCCGGTTTTGGCGTTGAACGCCTGCAAGAAGCCTTCCGGCGTACCGGTGAACACCAGGTTGCCCTTGGTGGTCAGCACCCCGCCCCACAGTGGCGCGAAGTTCTTGTGGCGCCAGACTTCCTTGCCGGTCTTGGGATCGATGGCACGCAATACGCCGATGTAGTCTTCATTCAGCGGTTTGATGGTGAAGCCCGCCCCCAGGAACGCCGCGCCTTTCTTGTAGGCGATGCCTTCGTTCCAGATGTCCATGCCCCATTCGTTGGACGGCACATAGAACAGCCCGGTGTCGCGGTTGTAAGCCATCGGCATCCAGTTTTTCGCACCGAGGAACGCCGGCGCGACGAACACCGAGGTGCCCTTGGTTTCGCTGCCCGGCGCGCCTGGGCGGCTGGCTTCGTTGTAGATCGGCCGCCCGTTCTTATCCAGGTCGGTGGCCCAGGTGATCTTGTCGACAAACGGAAAGCCCCGGATGAACTTGCCGTTGGTACGGTCGAGCACGTAGAAGAAGCCGTTACGGTCGGCGGTGGCGGCAGCCTTGATCTCTTTACCGCCTTCGCTGTAGTTGAAGGAAACCAGCTCGTTCACACCGTCATAGTCCCAACCGTCGTGGGGCGTGCTCTGGAAGTGCCACTTGATAGTGCCGTCGTCCGGGTTCAGTGCCAGGCGCGAGGACGAGTAGAGGTTGTCGCCAGGGCGCAGGTGCGAGTTCCACGGGGCCGGGTTGCCGGTGCCGAACAGCAGCAGGTTGGTTTCCGGGTCGTAGTAGCCGCCCAGCCACGGTGCCGCGCCGCCGGTTTTCCACAGGTCGCCGGGCCAGGTCTTGCCGGCCTCGCCACCGGAGATGCCGTTTTCCACCGCCTTGCCGTCCTTGTAGACGTAGCCCATATGGCCTTCCACGGTCGGCCGGTTCCACAGCAGGTCGCCGTTCTTCGGGTCATAGGCTTCGATCTTGCCCACCACACCGAACTCGCCGCCCGCCACGCCGGTGATCAGCTTGCCGTTGATCACCAGGGGCGCGGCGCTGATGGAGTAGCCTTCCTTGTGGTCGGCGACTTTCTTGCTCCACACCACTTTGCCGGTGTCTTTGTTCAGCGCCACCAGCTTGGCGTCGAGGGTACCGAAGAACACCAGATCGCCGTACAGCGCCACGCCACGGTTGATCACGTCACAGCAGGGGCGGATGTCATCGGGCAGGCGCGCATCGTACTGCCAGAGTTTCTTGCCGGTGCGTGCGTCCACCGCGAACACCCGCGAGTAGGAACCGGTGAGGTACATCACCCCGTCCTTGACCATGGGCTGGCCTGCTGCCCGCGCTGTTTCTCGCCGCCGAACGAAAACGCCCAGACCGGGCGCAAGTCCTTGATGTTGTCCACGTTGAGGCTGTCGAGCGGGCTGTAGCGCTGGCCCTGCACGCCCAGGCCGTTGGTGACAATCTGCCCGGGGTTTTTCGGGTCCTGGAGGATATCCTGATCGGTGACGGCGGCCATGGCCTGGCCGGACAACAGGATGGCACCGAGCAACACACTCAAGGCGAAGGGTTGGCGACGTGCGGGTTGGGTCATGACGGCTACCTCTGCGGTTTTTGTTATACCCGGGAAATTTTCCCGGTCTGGTGCAGATTCTTGGGCGCAGGGACCGTTGTCACAATTGACCGCAGTATCGAGATTGCTAGTTCCTTAGTAGCGGGTGCATTTGCTCGCGCTCGTAACGCGGGTACAGGTGGCTGACGCTGCGGATCAGTTCATAGCGGCTCAGGCTGATCGCGGCGAAGCGTTCGGGGATGGGGCTGCGGATCATCTCCGCCATGTCGTTGCCCTGGGCCGCGCCGTCGCGCAGCAGTTGATCGAGCCAGGTGAGGTAGTCGCGCATCTGCGCGAAGGGCTGAAGGTCACTGGCCACCGGGCCGTGGCCGGGTACGATCAAGGTCCAGGGCAAGGCTTGCAGGGTGTCGATGTCCGCCAGCCACGCCGCCAGCCCTGGGCTGTTGGGCGTGGTGAGCGCACGCTGGTAAAACACCAGGTCACCGGCAAACAGCACGCCGGTGCTCTGATCGAGGATCGCCAGGTCGGCGCCGGTATGCCCGGTGAGTGCGAGCAGGCGCAGATCGTGGCGGCCAAGGCTCAGCACGCCGGGCTCCAGCGCCTGGGAGGGCAACACCACCTCGGTGCCGCGCATCCAGTCGCCGACCATGCGGTACAGGTTCTGCGCCATGCTGTCGCCCTGTTCATGCAGCAGGCGCGTGGTGTCGGCCAGGGCGCCGATGGGCACGTCCTTGAAGGCTTGGTTGCCCAGCGCATGGTCGGGGTGATGGTGGGTAATCAGCACCTGGATCACCGGCTTGGGGGTGACGCGGGCAATCGCCTCGCGCATCGCTTCGCCGTAGCGCCGCGACGGCCCGGTGTCGATCACCACCACGCCTGCCTCGGTGACGATGAACGCGGTGTTGACGATATTGCCACCATTGGCCTTGGCGAAGTTGTCGGTGCTGCCTTCAAGCAGCCAGGTGTCGTCGGCGATCAGCCGGGGTTTGAGGGCGTAGTCGAGGTCTGCCAGGACGGGCAGGCTCAGGCCCAGGCACAACAATAGAATCCAGCGCATGCCGCGCTCCTTCTGGTCAGGGGATGGCCGCGTCGAATTCGTTGCCGCTGTTGTCACGCATCACCAGGCGGGTGGGGCCCGGCGCGTCGAGGTCGAAGGCCAGGTTGGGGTTTTCGCTGACCGCCGGGAACAGCTCCAGCTCGGCCAGCACCTGGTCGTCCTGGCCACGCAGCTGTGCGTGGTTGATAAAGAATTCCGGGATGCCGCTGACCATGCCGTTGTCCATCGGGTGCGCCACCTGCACGCGCACTCGGCTGAATTCGCCACGGGGGTAACGCCCGCCCAGCACTTCGCCGATGTGCTCCTCCCAGCCCGGTTGGCTACGCACCACACTGGGCGCGGTGCAGCCGCCGCCGGCGGCGTCGATCAGGGTCGAGCCGACATGCCACAGCCCATCCTTGGTGAGCACCGCCGCACGCAACGGCGTGGCCTGCTCAATGCGGATGCGCAGCGACAGCCAGGGCAACACGCCGGCCTTGGGTTGGAAGTCGACAATCCTGGGCAGCGGGTTCAGCTCGGCCCAGGCCAGGATCTTCACCACCTCGCCCTTGAAGGCACGCGCATCGATTTCCAGCGGCACCTGGCGCGCATCCTCGGCGAAGGGCGGCGCCAGCAGTTTTACCCGCTCGTCGAACACAAACGGCGCATCCGCCAGCAACTGCTTGTGGTAGAACGCCCACATCACCGACGGCACCGGGTCGACCTCCACGGCGTGAGCCGCCAACGGCAGCCAGCAGGCCAATATGCAGCTCAGTCGCCAGTTCATCGCCTGCTCCTATTGGTACATCTCGGGCACTTCATACTGCAGGCCGTAATGGCGGTAGATGGCTTGCAGTGAGCCGTCGCGGATCAGGCCTTCGAGCGCCTCTTCCACGGCGTAGGCCAACTGGCGATTGCTTTCGTGCACGGCCATGCCGATCTCCCAGCGCTGCTTGCCCATGTTCGGATAGGCGTTTTGCGCCAGGGCCAGTTGCGGGTCGTGGGCCTCGTGCACCTGCCAGTCGATTTCACCGCGCATTGCCATCACCGCGTCGACGTCGCCGGCCTGCATGGCCGCAAACGCCTGGGGCACGCCGGGGTAGTGGCGGGTCTTGGCGGCGAGCATGCCGTTGAACACCGAGGTGAGGTAAAAGGACGGCACGCTGTCGACTTCGACGCCAATCGGGTGCTGCTCGAACACCGCCACGCTGGCGACCGTGTCCAGGCGCCGGCGGTCATAGGCCACCTGCCATTGTTCGTTCTGGTACGGCCCGAACATCACCACATGGCCGTTTTCCAGCTCGCCCTGGTCATTGCGTTTTTGCGCATAGGCGTGGTCGTAGGGGGCGCGCATCATCAGGTCGGCCAGTTGCTGATTGTGCAACGGGCTGCCGCGCCAGATGTAGTCGCGCAGGTCGTCGTCGAGTTTTTCCCCGGCCGGCGCCCAGATCAGGGTCAACTGCACCCCCAATGCCTTGGCCAGGGCCTGGGCCAGTTCCACGTCGACACCCCGTGGAGTGCTGCCGTCCTGGAAGCTGTAGGGGGCGAAGTCCTTGTACACCGCCACCTTGATCTCGCCGGCGGCGATCATCTGGTCATAGCTGCGCACCTGCGCCTGTGCCGTCTGGCAGCACAACAGGGCCAGGCCGAGCACATAAGCGAACAGGCGCATGGCTTACTCCTCGACGCGCACGGAGTCCAGGTAGGTACGCACCGCCCACAGGGCTTCCTGGCTCAGGTAGTCGGCCATTTTCGGCATATACACCCGGCCGTCGCGCACGGCGCCATGGCGTACCCGTTCGACAAACCACTCATCACCGGCCTCCCCCGCATCCAGCATGCGCAGGTCCGGGGCGATACCACCGGACTTGGCTTCCAGGCCGTGGCAGGCGGCGCAGTTCTGGTTATAGGCAGAGGAGCCGATTTCCACGGCCTTGTCATGTTCCGGCGAGGTGCGATACGGGTTCACCGCTGCCCAGCCATCGCCGTCCACCGGCACGCCGGCATCCTTGATCGCCGTGAGGCCCTTGGTTTCCACCGCTTGCGGGACGACGTTGCCATGGGCCCAGGCGGAGCCCGCGCCGATCACGCCGGCCAACAGCCCAGCCACAAACAAGGCACTGTGTTTTGTTGTCATTATTTTGCCCTCAGGATTGCACGCAACACCTCATTGCAGAGGCTATGGCAACCATCTTAGAAAGCCCTGGGCACGGGCCGTATGCTGCTTTGGTGGCCGCCCTCTCCTCCCTTGGTAGTAGGGCTTGTGGGGCACGCCTAAAACAGCGGCGGTCCGGGAAGTCTTCCCGGACACAGCGGGACATTTTCCGTATCCGTCCCCGGCCCCGGCGTTCCACCCTGTGCAGGCCAAAACCTCCACTGGGAACTGCAACCATGACAATAAGATCGCTACCCGCCCTCTCACCTTTGAGCCTTGCCGTGCAGGCCTTCCTGCTGGTCGGCAGCCTGTCCTTGAGCGCCACCGGCTTCGCCGCCGCCGAGCCTGCCCCTTCTACTCAAAGCCGACACGCAACGTCACCTGGGAAGACATCGCCAACGACCACCTGACCACCCAGGACGTGCTGCAATACGGCATGGGCACCAACGCCCAGCGCTGGAGCCCACTGGCCCAGGTCAATGACAAGAACGTGTTCAAGCTCACGCCGGCCTGGTCCTACTCCTTCGGCGACGAGAAGCAACGCGGCCAGGAATCCCAGGCCATCGTCAGCGACGGCGTGGTGTACGTCACCGGTTCCTATTCCCGCGTGTTCGCCCTGGATGCCAAGACCGGCAAGCGCCTGTGGACCTACAACCACCGCCTGCCCGACAACATTCGCCCCTGCTGTGACGTGGTCAACCGCGGCGCGGCGATCTTCGGCGACAAGATCTACTTCGGCACCCTCGATGCGCGCCTGATCGCCCTCGACAAAAACACCGGCAAAGTGGTGTGGAACAAGAAATTCGGCGACCACGCCGCCGGCTACACCATGACCGGCGCCCCGGTGCTGATCAAAGACAAGGTCAGCGGCAAAGTGCTGCTGATCCACGGCAGTTCCGGCGATGAATTCGGCGTGGTCGGCCAGCTGTATGCGCGCGACCCCGACACCGGCGAAGAAGTGTGGATGCGCCCGTTCGTGGAAGGCCACATGGGCCGTCTGAACGGCAAGGACAGCACACCGACCGGCGACGTCAAAGCGCCGTCGTGGCCCGATGATCCAACCACCGAAACCGGCAAGGTCGAAGCCTGGAGCCACGGCGGCGGCGCGCCTTGGCAGAGCGCGAGCTTCGATGCCGAGACCAACACCATCATCGTCGGCGCCGGCAACCCCGGCCCGTGGAACACTTGGGCACGCACCTCCAAGGACGGCAACCCCCACGACTTCGACAGCCTCTACACCTCGGGCCAGGTCGGCGTCGACCCGAGCACCGGCGAAGTGAAGTGGTTCTATCAGCACACCCCGAACGATGCCTGGGACTTCTCCGGCAACAACGAACTGGTGCTGTTCGACTACAAGGACAAGGACGGCAAAGTGGTCAAGGCCACCGGCCACGCGGACCGCAACGGCTTCTTCTACGTGGTCGACCGCAACAACGGCAAGTTGCAGAACGCCTTCCCGTTCGTCGACAACATCACCTGGGCCAGCCACATCGATCTGAAGACCGGCCGCCCCGTGGAAAACCCAGGCCAGCGCCCGGCCAAGCCCTTGCCGGGTGAAACCAAGGGCAAACCGGTGGAAGTCTCGCCGCCGTTCCTGGGTGGCAAGAACTGGAACCCCATGGCCTACAGCCAGGACACCGGGCTGTTCTACATTCCGGGCAACCAGTGGAAAGAGGAATACTGGACCGAAGAGGTCAACTACAAGAAGGGCTCGGCGTACCTGGGCATGGGTTTTCGCATCAAGCGTATGTATGACGACCACGTCGGCACCTTGCGGGCGATGAACCCGACCACCGGCAAAGTCGTGTGGGAACACAAGGAACACCTGCCGCTGTGGGCCGGCGTGCTGGCGACCAAGGGCAACCTGGTGTTCACCGGCACTGGCGACGGCTTCTTCAAGGCCTTCGACGCCAAAACCGGCAAGGAGCTGTGGAAGTTCCAGACCGGCAGCGGCATCGTCTCGCCGCCGATCACCTGGGAGCAGGATGGCGAACAGTACGTCGGCGTGACCGTCGGTTATGGCGGCGCGGTGCCGCTGTGGGGTGGCGACATGGCCGAGCTGACCAAGCCAGTGGCGCAAGGCGGCTCGTTCTGGGTGTTCAAGATCCCGAGCTGGGATAACAAGACCGCTCAGAAATAACCCATCAGCAAATGCCGGGGCGCGCTTTTTTT
>NZ_JADDUM010000300.1 GCF_015163715.1 Pseudomonas cyclaminis | reverse complement strand
TTGCCCCGCGCTGGGCTGCGAAGCAGCCCCAAAAACACAGCTCAGGGGCTGCCTGGCACACTGCAGCGCTTCGTTATGTTGGGGCTGCGCGCAGCAGCGCGGGGGGCAAGCCCGCTCACCACAGGTTACTTTTTACCCTTGCGACTTCTTAACTGACCGGCATTAGGGCAAGCCCCCTCTCACATTTTTTTGTGGTGCTGCTAATACCGTATTCCAGGCATAAAAAAACGCCGCGTACCTTGCGATACGCGGCGTTTTTTCACATCAACACCTTAGGCTTGAATCACCGGGATGTTGGCGCTTGCTGCGATCTTGCGGAACTCAGCGATCTGGTCGAAGTTCAGGTAGCGGTAAACGTCGCTGGCCATGGTGTCCAGCTTGGCCGCGTAGCCCATGTACTCTTCGACGGTCGGCAGGCGACCCAGGGTAGAGGCCACTGCCGCCAGCTCAGCCGAAGCCAGGTAGACGTTGGCACCATCACCCAGGCGGTTCGGGAAGTTACGGGTCGAGGTCGACACAACGGTCGAATTCGGCTCTACACGCGCCTGGTTACCCATGCACAGCGAGCAGCCCGGCATTTCCATGCGCGCACCGGCCTTGCCGTAGATGCCGTAGTAGCCTTCTTCGGTCAGTTGGTGAGCGTCCATCTTGGTCGGCGGCGACAGCCACAGACGGGTTGGCAGCTGACCCTTGACCTGTTCCAGCAACTTGCCGGCAGCGCGGAAGTGACCGATGTTGGTCATGCACGAACCGATGAACACTTCGTCGATCTTCTCGCCGGCAACGCTCGACAGCAGACGAGCATCGTCCGGGTCGTTTGGTGCGCAGAGGATCGGCTCGTTGATTTCGGCCAGGTCGATTTCGATGATTTCGGCGTATTCCGCGTCGGCATCGGCTTCCATCAGCTCCGGGTTGGCAACCCAGGCTTCCATCGCTTGGGCACGACGTTCCAGGGTACGTGGATCACCGTAGCCTTCGCCGATCATCCAGCGCAGCAGGGTGATGTTGGAGTTCAGGTACTCGGTGACGGACTCTTTCGACAGCTTGATGGTGCAACCGGCAGCCGAACGTTCG
>NZ_JADDUM010000030.1 GCF_015163715.1 Pseudomonas cyclaminis | reverse complement strand
CCTCTCCCGCAAACGACCCCTCCATGCTCGAAGGCATGCAGATCGCTACGACCTGCCCCGGTTCAAGGGCACGTTGGCGGAGTACCTGACGCGCCTGATAAACCTTCGACTTGAGGTCCAACTGCGTCAGGCAAACGGCAGAATCATGATCAAGAACCGTTGTGAGACGGTCCGGTGGGCACAACAGGAATTTTTCTATGAGGCACAGGCGGGCAGGTGCAACTAATCCATTAGTCATCGCGCTCAGTCCTTGAAACATCTTGCAAAGACTAAATATCGTCCAACAATCTGTCAATATGGCCACTTGACATTAATCAGCCAATAAAACGACGAAAGCGTAAAGCTTGTGGCGAATCAAAATCACAATATTGATTTATATAGATTTTTTATTTTTAGAAATCTTCCGTGAGATCAGTGGCGCAACCGGGAACATCAACGTCCAATCGCCCCAGTCACCGCGACTGAGGCGATAAGGCCGTCACACCCTGCAGCACTCAGGAGGCGTCGATCCAGATGGTTTTTATCTCGGTGTATTGGTCGTGCGCCCAGATGGACTTGTCCCGCCCACCGAACCCCGACTCCTTGTAACCGCCGAAGGGCGTAGACGCATCGCCCTCGCCGAAGCAGTTCACCGTCACAATGCCGGCGCGGATGCCGCGTGACAGCTTCAGCGCATTACGCAGGTTGCCGGTGTACGCCGACGCTGCCAAACCGTAGGCCGTATCGTTGGCCAGTTCGATGGCTTCATCAAGGGTATTGAAGGTGGTGACACTCAGCACAGGGCCGAAAATTTCCTCTTGGAACAGGCGACTGCTACGCCCTACTCCGTCCAGGATGGTCGGTTCCACGAAGATATTGTCAGCGGTATTGCCGCCCGCCAGAACAGTCAGTTTTTCGTCCTTGGCATGCTCGATGTAGGACCGCACTTTATCAAAATGCGCTTTGCTGATCATCGAACCCAGGCGATTGTCCGGGTCGAGGGGGTCGCCCAGCAACGCTGTAACCCCCTTCGTCGCCCCGCATAACCTAGATGACTGCAAAGTGGCCTTTGAGTCCAATATCGTCGAGAAAGGCAACTGGAAACTGGTCTTCGAAAACAATCGTGAGTGCTACCACTGCGACGGCTCCCACCCCGAGTTGCTGCAATCGTTCGTGGACAACCTTTCCGTGGGCGGCACCAGCGGCGACGACGACCCGGAGCTTTCCGCCTACTGGAACAAATGCGAAAAGGCCGGGCTGCCAAGCCGCCTGGTCATGGACATCAAAGGCCAGTTCCGCATGACTCGCATTCCATTGTCCAAGGGCGCCGTAAGCTACACCATGGACGGCAAGCCAGCGGTGACCAGCCGCCTGGATACCACCGGCGAAGCGGATATTGGCGCACTGTTGTACTTCAACTATCCATCGACCTGGAACCACTTCCTGGGTGACCACGCCCTGAGCTTCCGAGTGCTGCCGATCAGCGCGACGGAAACCTTGGTGACCACCAAATGGCTGGTGCTCAAAACTGCCGTAGAAGGCGTGGACTACGCCATTGATCGGCTGACCAAGGTATGGATCGCGACCAACGATCAGGACCGCACCCTGGTAGAAGGCACGCAGCGTGGTGTGACTTCACCCTCTTATGAGCCAGGCCCTTATTCCGAGACCGCAGAGACCGGTGTCTGCCAATTCGATGATTGGTATTGCGCCACCATGATGGAAAGGATCCAGGGGCCGATCCCCTTGAAGTCTGTCGGATAAGCACGATGCCGGATGGGTAAGCCTTTCAATACAGTCGTACTTGAAAGGCTTACGCCTTGGCGCCTTGGCAACTTGGCCCCTCCTCCCTCCAGGCCTCAGCGCAGTCGCTGCCAGGCCTTTCTTCGTGTGCCTGTTCGGGTGATTCAAATGACTACGTCATCCGAGCAGGCACCCGGCGACAATGCGGCCAAAGCGTCCAATCAAGTGTGGTCGTGGGACATCACGTATCTGCCCTCACCGATACGCGGCAAATATTACTACCTCTATCTGATCGAGGATATTTACTGCCGCAAGGCCGTGAGTTGTTAAGTAGGTATATTCCAATAAATCCTCGTCTAGCGCCGCATGAACAAACGGCATGTATAACACCTGGTTATCTATGTAGGAAAAAGCCGAAGGATAAGTCGTCTATTTGGCCTTTACAGTGCAGCAACCGCCGAATAAAAATGAACACCCACTCACCCACCCTGATTCATTCAACCTGAAAAATAATTTTCCGGAGAATACAGAATGGCCAGCGAAAATAACGCCACGAGAATTTCCGACGCCTATTGCTCGACATCGGTCAATCGCGCCCTTAACTTCAATCGCGACTACTTTCGCCTCAGGGACTACTATGAAACATGGTCTACTGATTACGACAACGATGTGTCAGGAGAGAACTATTGCGGCCCACTCGTGATCAGCGACTTGCTGACATCGCTGTTTGGCAACGCAGACACAGACAACAAACAACCTCGTAGCACTTTGCGCATCATGGATGCCTGCTGCGGCACCGGGTTGGTGGGCAAAGAACTGGCCCAGCGAGGTTTCAGCACTCTGGAAGGTTGCGATCTGTCACCGGCGATGACCCAGCTGGCGCGTCAGACCCAGGCGTATGGTGCGCTCTACGGCGGAGTGGATCTGACCGACCACAACACGTTGATTGCGGACAACCGTTATGACGCGACCTTGTGCTGCGGCGCTTTCATCGAAGGTCACCTGCCCATAGAAGCCATTCACGAACTTATTCGCATGACCGCCCCCGGCGGACTCTTACTGTTTAGCACGCGCTGCACATTCTATGAGGCAGAACACTTCGCTGACCTGTTGGACAGTCTAGTCGCGGCCAAAAAACTATCCCCCCTAGCGTCACTGATGAATGCTCCTTATTTAGATGAAGTACATGCTCACTACCTGGCATTTAGAATTGCCCGATAAGAGGACTTGAGCATGGAAGCCTTGAATCGCATTTCACTTGAAATGCTTGAGTCTGTTGATACGCCGGGCGAAGTACGACGCCTGCGTGAAACCTGTATTAAGGACGGTTTCTTTTATTTAACCGATCACGGTATAAATCCACTGTTTATTAATCAGGCGTTTACTGCGGCGCGACAATTCTTCGCACTGCCGCTGGAGATCAAGAATCAGTTTGCCCAAGACCGGCAACAGGTCAGCCCCAGAACTTGCCGGGGTTATGTACATACCTTTGGCGAAACATTGCACGCCCCTAGCGGTCCCGATTGTAAACAGCACTTCGACATGGGAAGGGAGGCCGCACTGTGCGATAAACCTTTTACAGGTCCGAACCTGCTGCCCGACGAGCACATAGCTCCCGGCTTCGCCCAGGCGATGCTGGCCCTGCAGGATCAAGTCATGCACCTCGTAGTGCCTCGATTATTACAAGGGCTGGCGCTTGCCCTGGGGTTGGACAAGCGGTTCTTCGAGCCCTTCTTTTCTGATCCGGTGCTGATCCAGCGTGCCCTGTACTACCCACCCCTGCGCAGTGGCGCGGGCAAACACACGGACAACGGCATATTCACCCTGCTGTTCCAAGAGGCCGCTGAGGCCTGCGCGCTGCGCGCCTTTTCCCAAGGACGCTGGATCGATGTAGCGCCCCGGGGACACGAAGTGGTGATCAACCTGGGGGACATGCTGATGAAGTGGAGTAACGGCCTCTTTACCAGTACGCCCCACCAAGTCATTCACCGTGCGAACAGCGCCAGGGTATCGCTGCCGTTTTTTGTGTACCCGAACGTGGACGCCAGGTTCAACCCTCTGGGCAGCGACCAGGTGGTGTCGTGCCAGCAAGTCATGCTTGAAAACTTCAACTCAATCTGGGTAACCGGCCAGGGTGCCGGCAGGGCGCGCGAACTCGCTTGACCCCATCATCAAGAGGAATCGATATGCAAGCTGCCAAGCCGAAAGTCGGCTTCATCGGTACCGGCAATATGGGCCGTCCATTGATCATGCGTTTGCTGAACGCGGGCTATGACGTGCAGGTGCATGATATCGACCCCGCGCATGCTGGCCCGCTGATCGAGTTGGGCGCTTCCTGGAAAGACACCCCGGCCCTGTGCGCCCACACATGCCAGATTGTGGTGACATGCCTGCCGCTACCGCACCACGTGCTGGAAAACATGACGGGCGAGCACGGCGCTCTGGCGGGAATGGCCGAAGGTACGGTCTGGATCGACACGTCCACCACCGACTATCACAACACCCGTCATATCGCTGAACTGGCCAGGCAAAAAAATATCTTCAGCCTGGAAGCACCCGTCAGCAACCTGTCACATATGGGCGTGGATTTCGCCAATGTATGCTTCTACATCGGCGGAGATGAACGCGGCTACTCATTGAGCCAGGTCATGCTTGACACCATGGGACGCAAGTCTTTCTACGTAGGCGAGATCGGTGCCGGCCAGTCGGTCAAATTGCTCACCAACCTGCTGTTCTACACCGCCACCGTGGTATGGGCCGAATTGCTGGTCATGGCCAGAGCCAATGATATTCCGCTGCACTGGCTCTGGGATTACGTGAAAGTCTCGCGGGGAAACTGCTTTGTCAGCAACCAGTTGACCCCGTTCATATTCGACGCCAGCTACGATCATTCCTGTACGTTGGAAATCACCGTCAAGGACACCAGCCTCACCGAGGCATTGGCCGATGAATTGGGGGTGGCGATGCCGCTGGGACGCATCGTCGCGCAGCGTTACCGTCAGGCGGGCATGCTGTTCGACAGCCAGGACAATCACGTAAAGGTCGCCGTGATGAGCCAGCGGGAAAACGGACTATCCCTCACCCTGCCCGATTTTCATGCACCCTCGCCCTATGGCGCCAACCGCGAGTATCGCCACGGCGGCGCTGTGATTGAGGACCCTCTGGGCCGCATCACCCCGGCCCTGGCACCGACGTTTCATTCGGGCCTTGTGTTCACCGACGACAGCAAGATCAAGCTGGCCTCGCACCTGGTGGAATTCCTGGCCTGCATCAACAAGGTCATCCTCGACGAGGCCTGGCAAATCGGTCGCGCAATCGGCCTTTCGGACGCGCTGATCGAGCAGGTGGTGAACTGGAGTTGCGGCCCCAGCTGGGTTGCCGAACACCTGGATAGCTATGAACCGAGCCTGGACAGTATCGCCGCGGTTGGCGCACTCCAGCAGGCGATGCATCTGCCCGTCATCGAGCAAATTTTTCATCAGTCGATTCTGGGCTTTCAAGCCCCTGCCCGCGCAGTCGGGCATGGGTTGCGGCAGGGAGCGGTCGCACCATGAAAATCACCTCTATCAAGGTCTTCCAACTGGATATACCGCTCAAGAACAAATACAGCCTCAGCGGGGGGCGGCTGCACTATGACTCACTCGACTCCACCATCGTCCTGGTCACCACGGACAGTGGCCTGGTGGGCGTCGGCGAGAGTTGCCCATGGGGCGCCACTTACCTGCCGGCCTATGCCAAAGGCGTGCGGGCCGGCCTTGAGGAACTGGCGCCGCACCTGCTGGGTGAAAATCCACTGCACCTGGATCAGATCAATGCACGCATGGACGTGATGCTACCGGGGCACCCCTACGTGAAAGCTGCAATCGACCTGGCATGCTGGGACATCCTCGGCAAACACTGCCAACTGCCGGTATATGCATTGCTGGGTGGCCGGTTCCAGGCGTCGATAGCCCTTCAAAGCAGCATCCCCACCGCCGATACGGAGCAGATGGCGACCCATCTGGCCCTCGCTCGCAGCGAAGGGTATCGCACCCATTCCTGCAAGGTCGGCATCGGGGTGGAGGAGGATGTGGCTCAGATCCGGCGCCTGCTCGACCAGCGCCTGCCCGGGG
This sequence comes from Pseudomonas cyclaminis, assembly GCF_015163715.1. GTDB lineage: Bacteria > Pseudomonadota > Gammaproteobacteria > Pseudomonadales > Pseudomonadaceae > Aquipseudomonas > Aquipseudomonas cyclaminis. The sequence goes on along the minus strand of NZ_JADDUM010000030.1, from coordinate 59,712 downwards.
AGGCCATCACGTTCGATGTCAATCGTGCCTGGACAGTTTCGGAGGCCATCGCCGTGATGAACAGCGTGGAAGACCCCACCGTGTGCTTCGAACAGCCCTGCGAATCCTTGGAGCAGTGCCGTGCGGTTCGGGAGTTGACACGCAACCCGATCATTCTGGATGAGTCGATCGTGACCCTTGGCGACCTGGTACAAGGCCAGCGCCAGAATATTGCCCAACTGATCGGGTTGAAGATTGGCCGCGTCGGAGGCCTGACCAAAGCCCGACAGCTTCGGGACTTCTGCATCTACCACGGCATCCGGATGAATATTGAAGACGTTGGCGGCACCCAGGTCAGTGACAGCGCCGTGATGCACCTGGCAGCCTCGACGCCTGGCCGCCTGCATCGTGCCAGCTGGAATTGCTGCCGACACCATGAGATGCACGTGGCCGAAGTGGATTTTGAAATCAGCCAAGGCCGTGCCTACCTGCGTGAAAGTCCGGGCCTGGGGCTGACGCTTGACTCCCGGCAGTTCGAGCGCCCCGTCGCCCAGTACGGATAAATTTCACTGTCCTTCCAACTGATCCATGGAGGTTCCATGACCAGCGCCACTTCTCGGTTGCACCTGGCTCGCGGGTTCGACATCGACCCTTTTGCTTCTTTTACCCTGCCCAACGAACATTACATCGACAACCAGTTGTTCGAGCAGGAAATGGAAGCGGTGTTTGCACGTACCTGGCAATACGTCTGCCATATCTCCGCGCTGCCCAATGCGGGTGACTACCGGGTGCGCGACCTCGGTCGGCGCAGTGCGCTGGTGGTCCGGGACAAGGACGGTACGCTGCAGGCCTTTCATAATGTCTGCCAGCATCGCGCGCATCGATTGGTCGAGGGCAACGGCCATGTGCCTGGGTTATTGACCTGCCCGTACCATGCCTGGGCCTACAACACCCGCGGACAGTTGATCAGCGCACGTAAATCCGAGCACCTCAAGGACTTCAGCACGGGTCAGGTTCAACTCAAGCCGGTACGCCTGGAAGTGTTCTGCGGTTTCATCTTCATCAACTTCGACTGGAATGCGCAGCCCATGCAGGCCCTGCTGCCCGGGCTCGAGACATCGATCCGAACCTTCTCGCCAGCCCCGGAAAAGCTGTTTCACGCCTACTCCAAGGAATACGGCGTGCAGTCCAACTGGAAGGTCTCTGTAGAAAATTACTCGGAGTGTTACCACTGCCCGATGTGCCATCCCACGCTCTCGACGGCAACCCTCGACCTGAAGAGTTATCACCTGGCGATCCACGAGCATTATCACGCCCATATCAGCAGCGACAGTGGCGTCAACCAAGGCTATACGATGAAGCAAGACTCGACCCGATCACGCGAATTCGGCGCCTGGTATCTGTGGCCGAACTTTTGCCTGGAGGTCTATCCAGGAGGGTACATGAACGTGTTGCATCACCTGCCGGTCAGCGTGGACAAGACCCTGCAGGTGGTTGAATGGTTTTGCACAGAAGCAACTCCCTCCCGGGAAGAACAGGAGGTCATCGACTTCGTTGCCGTGATTCGTGAAGAAGATATCCCCTTGTGCGCCAGTGTGCAGCGCGGCCTGAACAGTGACGGCTACCAGCAAGGTCGCTTTATCGTTGACCCGGCACGGGGGGCCAACAGCGAACATGCCGTGCACGACATTCAGAAAAAGATCCTCGCCGCACTGGGACTGCTGCACACCGGCCACGAGACGTCAGTCTGCGAACGATGAACTCAACCATTCCAGCACCTGGCAAACCGACGGGTTCAGGGCTTCATCACGCCATTTGTACACGCTCAGGGCTTCAGGGAGGTGTATGGACTCGGAAAAAGGCCGGACCAAGTCACCACTGGCGAGCATTTTTTCACTGGTCCGACGCCACCCAAGGGCAAAACCCAGGCCTTCGACACACGCCTGCATCATGACCGGATAGCTGTCATAGCACTTGCCCTTGAGTTCTCCGGGCCTGATATGAAACTCCCCCAGCCAATCACTCCAGGTGCTCCAGTACTGAGGCGTGGCGACATGATGCAGCAAAGGCAGGTCCACCAGGCTTCGCAAGGTCAGTGGGTCGTCGCCCAACGAGGCCAGGTAGCCGGGACTGCACACCGGGAACACATCATCACTCAAGGTCAACAGCCGGGTGTGATCACCGGATGGGCGCCCCGAGGTCTGGATGGCTATATCGAATTTTTCCGCGATTTCGGTAATCGGTTGGATGGATGCATTGAGGCGAACTTCCAGGTCAGGGTACTTCCTGTGCAAGTGCGTGATATTGGGCGTCAACCAGTAAAAGGCTTCGCACAATTGCACCTCCAGGACGATTTCATTGTTGTTGCGTCCTGACTTCAGGTCTTCGGCGCGTGAAGCGATGCCCAGGAACGCCGTGCGCACCGCATCGCGAAACTCGGCGCCCGCCTCGGTCAGAAATACGGCGCGATTTCGACGTGTAAATAACGCGACGCCAAGGAATTCTTCCAGGGATCGTATCTGTTTACTGATTGCAGCCTGGGTGAGATGCAACTCATCCGAGGCTTTGGAAAAACTTTCCAGGCGCGCCGCAGCTTCAAAGGGAACCAGGCTGGAAAGTGGGGGCAGTGAGCGTTTGAAGTTATCCATAATTTTCATTCCTCCTGCGTAACCATAAGTCACTTTAAATGCAATACGAGCTCAACCAGAATCCTCCAGGTCGATCACATCAGGACCCATCATGTCTGCAACCACAACCGTTACCGCCGCTGAAAACCGCCAAAGCATCCTCATCGTCGTAGGTTCGGTGTTCCTGTTGTCAGTGTCAGACGCTCTTATCAAGGCCACCAGCGCCGAGACATCGATGTGGCAGCTCTATGTGATTCGCTCGGTCCTGGCCATCGGCATGCTCGTCGCCTTGTTGATGTATCGCCGCGGCACAACGCAGCAACGGCCGCTGTCCCCCTTGTGGGTAGGGACCAGAAGCCTGCTGCTCGCCCTGATGTGGATCGCCTTTTACAGCGCACTGCCCTTCATCAGCCTGACCATAGCCGCATTGGCAATCTATACGACACCTTTGTTTATCGCTTTGTTCTCGGCAGTCACCCTGGACGAGCACGTCACACCGCGCAAATGGCTGGCCATTCTGGTGGGGTTCGCCGGGGTGCTCGTCACGCTCGCGCCCAGTCAGGCTGACTTCAACCTATGGACACTGTTGCCCGTGCTCGCTGCGATTTTCTATGCCCTCGCAGCAGTCGTGACCAAGGGCAAATGCGCCAACGAGGTGCCGATGCACCTGGCCTTGGCGCTGAACATCATCCTGTTGTTGATCGGGATGGTCGGCAGCATTGTCGTCGCACAGACGGGCCCTCACCTGCCGGCCAACGAGGGCCTGCGATTTCTGGTCGGCGGCTGGTCACCCATGGCGATCAGCGACTGGGGCGTGATGGTGGTGCTGGCGATTCTGATGGTACTGGTCAGTACCGGCATCGCTCGGGCCTATCAAATTGGCGAGACCTCGATCATCGGCGCATTCGATTACACCTACCTGATCTTCGCGATTGCCTGGGGGGCGTTGCTGTTCAATGAAGTGCTCAATGGCCGGACCGCGGCCGGCCTGGCCCTTATCCTGATTTCAGGCTTCATCCTGCTGAAAAAGCCCACTGCCACGCGCTGAACGCTTCACATGCACAGGCCTTAACAAGGAGCTGTTTATGCTGACGTCACCTGATTCCCTGCCCAATGTGATTCTGTGGGCGGTTTCCCGCAGCCGTTCTACCGCTTTCGAGCGGGCCGTGATGCAGCATCCGCAGGTCAGGGTGCTGCACGAAAGGCTCTCCGAGCCTTTCCTGGCCAGGCATTTTCCCGAAAAACATGCACTGATTGAGCACACCCGCCGGATCAATGACGGACCGCCCGGCATTACCGGTTACGCCGAGGCGATGGCGTTGCTCAGCGAACGTCCAGCACCGCCGCACCGCGTGCAATTCTCCAAGGAGATTGCTTACTTCGTCGACTTCGACTCGATTGATAGCACGTGGCTGGCGCAATTCAGGCATGTGTTCCTGGTCCGCCAGCCGCGGGATGTGATGCGCTCGCTGTATCGCGTCAGCCAGAGCGGTGGCACTACCTATTTCGATGCGGATGAATCCGGCTTCGATGAGCTGGCTCGCATCCATGAGCGGGTGGTCGAACAGTGTGACGCCAGTCAGGTGCTGTACCTGGACAGTGATGAAGACCTGATGGGTGATACGCGAGGCACGCTGGCGCGCTTTTGTGATTTCGCCGGTATCGACTTTTCGCCTCGCCTGTTGAGCTGGGCACCGGAAAAGGTCGAACAGTGGCAATTTTTCCAAGGCTGGCATGACGATGCTGAGCGCTCCAGCGGTTTCGCCCAAGTCGCGCATCCCGAAATCACGTTTCCCGATGCCGTCGAATCTACGGCGCGGGACAAGCAACCCCTCTACAACTTTTTCCACCTGGCAGCCGCATGGCAACGCGTGCCCCCTACGAACGATCACCTAGCCTGCCTTCATGAACCGGCGCAGGCCGATCTGCGCATGCTGTTGCTGGCATCGACGCGCCAGCAGCACCTGCGTGCGTTGCAGTGGGCAGCGCAATCGCCTGGCGATTATGCCGTTTGGCTGTGGAGCAGCCCCGCAGCCTGCCATTTCGACACAATCATCCGCGAAATCGAGCAGTTGCAGGACCTGCCCCTAGTGACGCTGATGACCTCTGAAGACCCGGCGTCATTTGAGTGTGTGCGCCGTTTGAGTCATCGCCAGCTGTGCCTGATCTGCCCCGACAGCCCGCAGGCACGCCACACCCAGGTCAAGCTGATCATTGTTGATCCAGATAACCCGGCGATGGATGAAGTCAGCCTACGGATTTCCCAGTACCGGCGGGCGGCCGCGCAACACAGTCGCGAGCAGCAGATCAGGACCCAGCGTCTCAACGCCCCAGCCCACGCAACAACGCCCTCCTGGCATATGCATCTGCGTCAGTTGCTGCGCGATGCGCCAGACAGCACGGTCGCCGCCAGCCCCCAACGAAGCCTCAGCGCCCGCGACCTGAATGCCCAGGCCTGCACGCTGGCTGAGCGGCTTTTGCACAGTTGCCCCCACGGCGGCTGGGTGGCTATCCGCCTGGACAAGGACCTGCGCACGCTGGTGACCATGACCGCCTGCAGCCTGCTGCGCTGGCCCTATCTGGACATCCCGCAGTGGTACGGCACCGACGCGACCGCGAACGTCCTGGCGAAACTCGATCCAGTGGTCGTGGTGGGCGATACGCTGACTCTGCAACCCTTGGCAGGCCGTTATCGCACGCTGCTGCTGGACCATCTGCCGGAGCGCTGTGACGCTGCGCCGGAGGTTCGGCCGCAGCCATTCGGTGATGTGGCCTATGGTTTGCTGACCTCCGGTACGACGGGTATGGCCAAGGTCGTCACAATCGGCGAGCACGGTCGCCTCGATTCACTCGCCTTCTGGCGTCAGCATATCCGCCCCGGTGATCGCATCGGCCTCAACGCCTGGATGACCGGCTATGTCTACTACCCCATCTTCAGCGGCGCGGTGGCTTGCCTGATTCCGGACGCCATGGTGCTGGACCCTCACGCCCTCACAGGTTTTATCCAAAGCAGTCATCTTTCTCAATTGATGATCACCCCCAGCCTGGTGGCTGGCCTGCTGCAAAACGAACAGGCATTCCAGCAGGCGTTTGCCAATGTGCATACCCTGTGGCTGAGTGGCGAGCCGCTACCCGACGCAATGCGCGTGCAGCTCAAGTGTTGCCTGCCCCACTGCCAGGTACTCGATCTGTATGGCTCGAACGAAGCCGGGGACGTTGCCCTGATCGGCCCGGAAGGCCGCTTGCACTTCACTCCCGGCACCGAAGCCTTCGTGCTGGACTCGACACTGGAGTGCGTGCGCCTGGGCAGCCCTGGCGAACTCTACGTGCACACCCAGGGACTCACGCCGGGTTACCTGAAGGACGATACGGCCGACCGGGCGGCCTTCGTATCCAATCCGCTGGCGCCGACCCGGCCGGACCTGGCCCGACGGCTGCTGCGCACCGGCGATAGGGTGCGACTCACCGAAAGCGGAAATATCCACCTGCTGGGCCGCAGCAGCACGCATCTGAAATTGCGCGGGTTCAAGGTATTCAGCGGCGATGTGGAACGCATCCTGGTTGCTCATCCCGATGTACGCACAGCCTTGGTCACCACCCGCGGCGACGGGCTTGACCTGCAACTGGTGGCGTTTGTGGCCCCCGCCGATGCCGAACACCCGCCCCATGCCAACACACTGCGGCAATGGGCGAGCCAACACTTGCCGGCCTTCAGCGTTCCGGTGGCCTATTTCCTGACGCCATCGATCCCGGCCGGCGCCAGTCAGAAGCGCCTGGGTGCGCACATACTGCTGCAACTGCCGCTGGTCCCTCTGCCGGACGACAAACCGCCGCTCACGCCCCTGCAATCCCGGGTCGCGGCCTTATGGGGCGATTGCCTGAACCTTCAGGGTGTGACTCTGGGCCCCGACAGTGACTTCCTTGACATGGGCGGCAGCCTGTTGCTGTTGGAACTGATAAACCTGATCAACCGGACTTTCCGTCTTGATATAGCCGTTGCCGACATCACCCGCGACGCTACCCTGGCGGGCATTACGCAACTGATCGCGCTTGAGCTTCAAGGCGAGCCCGTCCGGGAGGTCCCCTTCTGCGTCGAAGCCGAAACCGAACGTTACCTGTCCAGGCTGCAAGCGCCTGTTACGCGTGTACCTCCACGCAAGGCACGGCGGACGATACTGGTGACAGGGGCCACGGGGTACCTGGGACGGATGATCGTGCGCCACCTGCACCAGGCAGCGGGCGTGGAACGCGTTCTGTGCCTGGTGCGCGCCGAAGGCACGGCTCACGCGCAGCAGCGGGTTGCGGATCTTGGGCCAGTGGAGGCTGTGGTTGCGAACCTGGGCCAGCCCGGGCTAGGCCTGTCACCCGAGGATTACCGTCGATTGTCTTCGGAGGTCGACTGCATCATTCATTGTGGTGCCGAGGTCAACTGGCTCAAGCGTTATGAACGCCTGGCCGAGACTAACGTAGGCGGCGTCCTGGAAGTGCTGCGTCTGGCTGCCCTGGGCGGTGCCGGCGTCGTCATCGCCTCGACCTTGCCGGAAACGGTTCCAACCACCGGCTACAACCGAGCCAAGCTGGTTGCCGAACGCGTGGCGATAAGGTTCCGTGAACAGACCGGCATAGATCTGAACATCCTGCGATGCGGGGACATCAGTGCCCCCATCCAGGCCAGTGCCTGCGACCGCATCAACCCCGACGACTATGTCGGACTGATGATTCGCAGCTGCCTTGCACTCAAGGCCTGGCCGGCACAAAGCGACTGGTCGCTGAATCTCACGCCGGTGGATCATGTCGCACGGATCTTCGTGCACTGTGCGCTCGGCGAATCGACGACGCACTCGACGTCAATCCATCACCTTTACAACCCGCAGAGCACCCGCTGGGAACAGATCTGCAGCTGGATCCAGACACTCTTGGGGACGGAGCGGTTCACCGCACTCCCCCTCGCCCAATGGCGCGTCAGGCTCGAAGCCAAGGCGCCCGGCAACGCAGTGCTACAGCGTACGTTGCTGATCCTTCCAATGATCATCGAAGACTTCAAACACTTCAGCCATCCGGCCCCATTGCAAATCGCGCAGCTGAAATGCCCGGTGATCGATGCCGAATGGACGCAGCAATATCTCACGGCACTCAACCTGCACACAGGAGAGACCCCATGACACAGACTATTACCGGCTGGGCGGCCCATAGCCCAGGCTCGCCATTGCAGCCCTTTACCTACCCCCGCCAGGATCCGGGCCCCAATGAAGTCGAGATCAGGGTCACCCACTGCGGCGCCTGCACGAGCGACCTGCATTTGATCGACGGAAACTGGGGCGAAGCCTCTCAATACCCGCAAGTGTGTGGTCATGAGGTGGTCGGAAAAGTAGTCCGCAGCGGTCCTCGGTAACGGGGCTTATTCCTGGGCAACGGGTCGGCGTCGGCTGGTACAAGGGGGCATGCCTGGCGTGCGAATGGTGCCTGAAGGGTGAGGAGCAGCATTGCCCACAGGTGGTACCTACGTGCAGCGATGGGCAGCGAGGCGGCTTCGCGGACTTTTTGACCTGTGACGCAAAGTTCGTATTCGCCATTCCCGAGGCCCTGCCCTCAGCCATGGCGGCGCCATTGTTTTGCGCGGGGCAGACGGTGTTTACCGCGCTGCTGCGTGGCACTCGTCCGGACATGCAGGTCGGCGTGCTGGGGATCGGGGGGCTGGGTCACCTGGCCATCCAGTTCGCCGCCAGGTTCGGGTGCAGCGTGACCGCGCTGTCGAGCTCTGAAGACAAGAGATCCCAAGCCATGGAATTGGGTGCCAGCCACTTCTGCACCCTGGACCCGGACACACTGAAAGCCCAGAAAAACACCCTGGATTTCCTGCTGGTGACGGCCTCCAACGATCAGGACTGGGCGAGCGCCATCGCCTTGCTGCGGCCGCGCGGCACCCTGTGCTTTGCAGGCATGCCCAACCCGGTCACCCTGGACATCGCGGCCATGACCTACAAAACCCTGACGGTTTCCACCGCCAACGTTGGCGGGCGCCACGACATGCTGCAGATGCTGGCGTTTGCCAGCGAGCACCGTGTCTGGCCCCTGGTCGAAACCTTCCCGGCGACAGGCATCAACCAGGCCCTGGATGCACTGCGCAACAACCAGGTGCGTTATCGCGCCGTCGTCGAGTTCTGACCCACACAAACTCCACGGAGATACCTCATGCCTTCTTCGCTGGCACTGCCGCCAACCGTCCCGGTGCATTCGGACCTCGTCTCCCACCCCTTCGAGATCGGGCGCCAGCAGCATTCCGAATTGAAGGGCCACCGTTCACTGCTGTTGTGGTTCACCGGCATGTCCGGCGCGGGTAAGTCGTGCATCGCCAACCGGGTCCAGGCCAACCTGCACGAACATCAACTGCACACGTGCCTGCTGGACGGTGACCGGCTTCGTCAGGGCCTGACCGCCGACCTGGGATTTGTCGATGACGATCGCAAGGAAAACATCAGGCGTACCGCCGAGGTCGGTCGACTGATGGTGGATGCGGGCGTGATCACCTTGGTGTGCCTGATCTCACCGTTCGAACAAGAGCGTCGCATGGCCAGAGCGCTCTTCGCTCCCGACGATTTCATCGAGATATTCATTGATGCGCCGCTGGCAGTCCTGGAGCGACGTGACCCCAAAGGGTTGTATGCCAAGGCGCGCAAGCGCTTGATCAAGAACTTCACCGGTATCGATTCCCCCTATGAACGGCCTCTATCCCCCGACATCTTGATCGATAGCGCAACGACTTCTGTCGAGCAGGCCGCGCACACCATCGAAGCATTCCTGCACAACCGTCTGTTCTGGAAGTGACCGTTGCATTCATCAGGGGGCAACCATTATGAAGACGCTCGTTATCGTCGGTGCCGGCTTCAGCGGTGTGGCCGCTGCGGCGCAGATCCTGCGTAGCGCAGGCACCAAACTGCGCATCATATTGATCAATCGTACCCGGACCATGGCGCGAGGACTGGCCTACGGCACCAACAGCCCCCTCCACCTCTTGAACGCCAGCGTTGGAAAAATGAGTGCGCTGGATGATGATCCGGAAGACTTTTTGCGGTACTGCAGAAACCGGCACCTCGACGTCGAGCCTACCTCGTACGTATCCCGCAGCCTTTATGGCAATTACTTGAACGATGTCCTCGACAGTGCTGAACAATCAAACCCTGGCGTGCAGTTGTCACGGATTGTCGCCGAGGTCATACAGGTGCAGCCCAGCGGCGACGGCGCCCGGCTCAAGCTTTCGGATGGGCGTACTCTCGAAGCGGATCACGTGATCCTCGCCTTTGGCAACTTCCCTCCCGCCGACTGCTGCAACTTGAACAAGACTCTGCGTCCGCAGACCTACGCCCATGATCCCTGGAGTCCTCCACTATGCCTGGCGTCCGATCCAGACACCGCGGTGCTGTTGATCGGCTCCGGCTTGACGGCGGTCGACATGGCGCTGCAACTGTTTCAAAAAGGCCATCGCGGCCCAATCCATTTACTCTCTCGGCGCGGGCTCCTGCCCCTGGGACACCTCCCGGAGGCGATTGTCCCTCTCTGTGCCCCTGTGCACCTGGGACGCGGCTCACCTCGGCAGCTGATGGCAACACTGCGCAAGCGGGTCAAGGAACACCAGCGCCGAGGAGGCGATTGGCGAGCCGTGGTCGACAGTTTGCGCCCGTGGGTACAAAAACTCTGGTGCGCGATGGATACCTCGCAGCAGCGACAATTTCTACGGCATGTCCAACCTTGGTGGGACGTCCACCGTCATCGTCTGGCCCCCGCCACTTTCGAACACTTTCGACATCTTCTGGATAGCGGACAACTGGCCATTCATGCCGGCAGGTTGATCAATGTGGCGCTGCTGGGCAACAGCCTGATTGTGGACTTTAAACGGCGCAGCGATCAGGCAACCGAATCGCTCAAGGTCAGCTGCATCATCAATTGCACCGGCCCCAACCTTGACATCCGGCGCGTCGATACCGCCTTGGTCAACAACTTGCTGGAACAAGGGCTTCTCAGCGCCGCGCCGTGTGGCTTCGGGATACTCGTGGACGAGCAGCTGCGCGTGCTGGATCAGCAGCATCAACCGATACCTTGGCTCAGCTATGTGGGGCCCATGCTCAAGGGGCAGTATTGGGAAGCCACTGCCGTCCCTGAGCTTCGGCGCTTTTCGTTCACATTAGCCACGCGCATTACCACGCTGCTGACAGATGCACCGTCTGGCAGTGGGCAGGGTTCCAGCTTGCGCGTGACGCCTCACGGTGAACGTGTAGCCACTGACCTAAAAAGCACTCCGCATGCTGCAGGGTGAACCCAGGCAGTCGGCAACTGCCGTAGACGCGATCCGGCTTGTGGCCATTGAGACCACACCGTGCTACCTCGATATCGTCAGAACGCCCTACGTGAATGCTTATGTACGGCACGCGAATGGGGGCGTTCATGGGGCTCCCCACCTGAGTCAAATACCTCAGCCTCGCCGCAACAGCGTATTCGGCGCAACGCCAAATGCCTTGCGAAACGCATGACTGAAATGGGAGAAGTCAGAAAAACCGAAGTCCAGCGCGGCCTGGGACACGCTGCGAACCTGACCGCGTTCAATCGCTTCACGGCTGGCGTTCAGGCGCTCTTTCCAAATCTCTGCAACGGGGGTTTTCTGGTAGCGTGCGAAGGCACGTGTGACGGTTCGGGTGGACACATTGTGGGCCTGCGCGATGACTTCAATCGACAGGTCAGGCTCGGTCAAGTGCCGCTGGATGTAAGTCATGATGCGCCCGTAGAGGTCCAGTTCCTGATGGGTGGTGCTCAGGTCCTGGAGTTCGAGGCTGACCACCAGCAGGTCAAGCAAGGCACCTGAATAACGATTCGAAATGCGCTCATCCTGCAATGACTGCGGGGCGCTGGCGGCCTGGCGCAGCATCTCGCGCAAGGGGATGACGCCAGGGCGTCGGTCGTCGAGGACCATCGCCGTGTACTCCGCAACACGGGGCAGGCGCTCCGTCAGCAAGGCTCGGGGAATACGGATCAGGTGATTTTCGGTACCACCCAGGCTGAATCGAAACGCTTGGGTTGCGTCATAAAGAAACAAATTACCAGTCGTCAGGTTGGCTTTTCTCCCACCTTGTTCAATCTGTCCATGGCCATTTCGGGCAAACCCTAACCATAGATCCTCGGCCGGCCCACTGCGCAGATGTTGCTCGGATCGCTCCCAGTAATGCAGTGGCGATGACAGCGAACAGATGTCCAGATCGCCGACGCTATTGACGCTGAGTGCGCCATCGAAACTGCTCTGGGACAAGGGTTTGCTATCAGCCGACAAGCAGTGGCGACAGACCACTTCTTTCCAGTAATCAAAGCGACGTGGTGCAGCAACGGCAAGGGTCGAATACTGAGTGCTGGGGTTCATGGCACTGACCTCGGTACAGCGGTGTAATAACAACCAGAAAAGGTGTAACCGGCTTGTCACCGTTAGCAATTAACAGGCCAGGCGCTTTAACGGATGCCAACGACGCGACTCTCACCGTGCTTGCCGGCACGCCGAGGTAAAGAGCACTGCACTGCGCCTCCCCATTTCGAGGCACAACCCTCCCCGCTCTGGGCAGCGACGCACCAACGCCGCTCACGGCCAAGCCGCCAATTTGCGCGGTGTCTTTTCCAACCAAAAGGTTGTCTCGCCGAACCAAGCGGCGCCTCGCCGTCACGCCTAATTTCCACCTCACAGCAGCTCATACCCGCTGAAGCCCAGCCGTAGGCCTGAACGAAAATAACGAGGAGCTCAAGATGGAATCTGCAATCGACACACATCTCAAATGCCCGCGCAGCCTGTCTCGCCGTGTACCCGAAGACTATCAACCGCCCTTTCCAATGTGGGTTGCACGCGCCGACGAGCAGTTGCAGCAAGTGGTGATGGCTTACCTCGGCGTGCAGTATCGCGACCAGACGCAGCGCGAGGCCGCACTCCAGGCCGTGCGGCATATCGTTGACAGTTTCAGCCTGGCCGATGGCCCACAGACCCACGACGTGACCCACCACACCGACAGCAGCGGCTTCGACAATTTGATTGTCGTGGGCTACTGGAAAGACCCCGCCGCCCATTGCCGCTGGCTGCGCTGCGCACCGGTGAATGACTGGTGGGCATCACCGGATCGCCTCAACGAGGGCCTTGGCTATTTCCGTGAAATCAGCGCACCACGCGCCGAACAGTTCGAGACGTTGTACGCCTTCCAGGAAAACCTGCCAGGTGTCGGTGCGGTCATGGATGCAACCAGTGGCGAAATCGAAGAGCACGGTTATTGGGGCTCGATGCGTGACCGATTCCCGATCTCCCAGACGGACTGGATGAAGCCTACAAGTGAGCTGCAAGTGATCTCAGGCGATCCCGCCAAAGGCGGACGGGTCGTCGTCCTGGGTCATGACAACCTCACGCTGATTCGCTCAGGCCAGGACTGGGCCGATGCCGAGGCAGACGAACGCTCGCTGTACCTCGACGAAATTCTGCCCACCTTGCAGGACGGTATGGACTTCCTGCGTGACAACGGCCAGCCCCTGGGCTGCTACAGCAACCGGTTCGTGCGCAATATAGACATGGACGGCAACTTTCTCGACGTCAGCTACAACATCGGCCACTGGCGTTCGGTGGAAAAACTCGAACGCTGGGCCGAGTCCCACCCGACCCACCTGCGCATTTTCGTGACGTTCTTTCGCGTCGCCGCAGGGCTGAAGAAGCTACGGCTGTACCACGAAGTCTCAGTGTCGGACGCCAAGAGCCAGCTCTTCGAATACATCAACTGCCACCCCCATACCGGAATGCTGCGCGATGCGGCCACGGCCCAGGGAGTCCAGGCATGAAACTGAGTCGATTTGTTCTGGTATTGGGAGTGTTGCCGTTTGTCAAAACCCAGGCCCTTGAAGTCTCGCCGGGGGATTTCGAGCCGCTGCCCGCCGGGGCCGATGCCGTGCTGTTTTACTACCAGCACGCGCAACGCTCGGACCTTTATCAAGACGGTCACAAAACCTCGGACAACGCCAAGCTCAGCTCCGATGTGGGCATCCTGCGGTATATCCATGCCATCCGCCTTGCCGAGAACCTTTCCTGGGAACCGCAGGTGTTGCTGCCGTTCGGCTACATGAACGCCTCGGGCGACGTCGGTGCGCTGGGTGACACCCATGGTGTGGGCGATCCGATCATTACCGCGCCCTTCAAATGGACGTTACCCACCGCCAACAAAGACGTGTTCGCCCTGGCGCCCTACCTGTACATCCCCATCGGCAGCTACGACAGGAAGGATGCCTTGAACCTGGGCGAGAACCGCTGGCGGGCGACGTTACAGGCGGCCTATATCCACCATTTCTCAACGCAGTGGGCGCTGGACACCGTCGCGGATGTGTCCTGGGTATCGACCAATAACGATTACGGTCCAGCCCGCGCAAAACTCGAAGAAAACACGCGGTACGAATACCAGACCGCTGTGCGTTACAACTGGACACCCAGCACCACCTTCGCGCTCGGCGGCGGCTATGTAACCGGCGCTGCGACGAGCATCGACGGCGTTGACCAGCATGACGGCGTATCGACGTCCTATGCGCGTTTCACGGTCACGCACTTTGTCGATCCCACGCTGCAACTCCAGGCCCAGCTCGGCAAGGACATCGAGGTGGAGCAAGGCTTCAAGGAAGGCGCTCGCCTGAATCTGCGGGTGTTGAAAGTGTTCTGAGGCGCGCTGTCCTTTTCAGCCAAATAAGTGTCCTGCTCAACCATGCGAATACGGCAACAGAGGCCTAATTTGGACTCAATTGCTACCCGGACAGAATTGATAGAAAGACAGGAAAACCATGGCCATTATTCGTCCCACGCTTGATCAGCTGTCAGCTATCGCGGCTCAGTTGAACATGCAACTGACCCCCGAGCAGGCGGCGTCCTACCTGGACCTGATGCAACCGAGTTTCGACGCATACGACCTGGTCGACGAGTTGCCTGACTTCGTGCCGCCCATACGCTACGACCGTAGTTCAGGCTATCGCCCTTCGACCAAGGAAAACCCGCTGAACGCCTGGTACTACCGCACTGAAGTCAATGGTGCGCGTGAGGGCCTGCTGGCCGGCAAGACCGTCGCGCTCAAAGACAACGTCTCCTTGGCCGGCGTGCCCATGATGAACGGCGCCGCACCGCTGGAAGGGTTTGTACCGGCGTTTGATGCCACCGTGGTCACGCGCTTGCTCGATGCCGGCGCGACCATCCTCGGTAAAGCCACCTGCGAGCACTATTGCCTGTCGGGGGGCAGCCACACCTCTGATCCAGCGCCGGTGCACAACCCTCACCGTCACGGGTATGCCGCGGGCGGGTCCTCATCAGGCAGTGCCGCGCTGGTCGCTGCCGGCGAGGTGGACATCGCCGTGGGCGGCGATCAAGGCGGCTCCATACGCATTCCGTCGGCGTTTTGCGGAACCTACGGCATGAAGCCGACCCATGGTTTAGTGCCCTACACCGGCATCATGGCGATTGAAGCGACGATCGATCATGTCGGGCCGATTACCGCCAACGTGCGCGACAACGCACTGATGCTGCGGGCCATGGCCGGTTCCGATGGACTCGACCCGCGCCAGGCGGCACCTCAAGTCGACGACTATTGCAGCTACCTGGCGCGGGGCTTGAGCGGACTCAGAATCGGTGTGCTGCACGAGGGGTTTGCGCTGGCCAACCAGGATCCGCGTGTAGCGGACAAGGTACGCGAAGCCATCGCGCGTCTTGAGGCCTTGGGTGCTCATGTCGAGTCAGTGTCCATTCCTGAACACAATCTGGCGGGGGCATTGTGGCACCCCATCGGTTGCGAAGGTTTGACCATGCAGATGATGCATGGCAATGGCGCGGGCTTTAACTGGAAAGGCCTGTACGACGTCGGCCTGCTGGACAAACAAGCTGGCTGGCGCGAGCAGGCTGATCAGTTATCCGCCTCGCTCAAGCTGTGCATGTTTGTCGGCCAATACGGCCTGACGCAGTACAACGGGCGTTACTACGCCAAGGCGCAAAACCTCGCCCGCTTTGCCCGGCAAGGCTATGACAAGGCATTGCAGAACTATGACCTGCTGGTGATGCCGACCACGCCCATCACCGCACAACCCCACCCGCCAGCGGACTGCTCGATCACCGAGTACGTGGCACGGGCACTGGAAATGATCGGCAACACCGCGCCACAGGACATCACCGGGCATCCGGCGATGTCGATTCCGTGCGGCCGGGTAGATGGCCTGCCGGTCGGGCTGATGCTCGTCGCCAAACACTACGCCGAGGGCACTATTTACCAGGCCGCCGCCGCGTTTGAAGCCGCCGTGGACTGGCGCACGCTCTGAGCTTGCTACTGAAAAAACAATAAGAACGACCGGCACGTTTCAAACACACCACAACCGCGTTGACTGATAGGAGATACCCAATGAGTCCCTCTACTTCCACAGCGTCAACACCCGGCGAACGCGCCTGGGCACTGTTTCAAGTTCTCAAGAGCAAGGAGCTCATTCCCGAAGGCTACATCGAGCAACTCACGCAACTGATGGAGCACGGCTGGAGCCCGCAGAATGGTGCTCGCATTGTGGCCAAGGCGTGGGTCGATCCGCAGTTCCGGGCGCTGCTGCTCAAGGACGGCACCGCCGCGTGCGCCCAGTTCGGCTATACCGGCCCGCAAGGCGAGTACATCGTCGCGCTGGAAGACACGCCCGAGGTCAAGAACGTGATTGTCTGCAGCCTTTGCTCCTGCACCAACTGGCCTGTGCTCGGCCTGCCGCCTGAGTGGTACAAGGGCTTCGAATTTCGTGCGCGCCTGGTCCGGGAGGGACGCACCGTACTGCGTGAACTGGGGACTGAGTTGCCGAACGACGTGGTGGTCAAGGTCTGGGACACCAGCGCCGAAAGCCGCTACCTGGTGTTGCCGTTACGGCCCGAAGGGTCCGAGCACATGAGCGAGGAACAGTTACAGGCACTGGTGACCAAAGACGTGTTGATCGGCGTCGCCCTGCCCCGCGTTGACTGAGAACACCACCCCATCACCGTTCAACTTCCGGAGTTTCAATTATGGATGGCTTTCACGATCTCGGCGGTTTCCAAGGCTTTGGCAAAGTGCCCCACACCATCAACAGCCTGAGCTACAAGCAAGTGTTCAAGCAGGACTGGGAGCACCTGGCCTACAGCTTGATGTTCATTGGTGCCGATCACCTGAAAAAATTCAGCGTGGACGAAGTCCGTCACGCCGTCGAACGCCTGGACGTTCGCCAGCATGTCGGCACTCAGTACTACGAACGCTATGTCATCGCGACCGCTACCCTGCTGGTCGAAACAGGCGTTATCACCCAGGCCGAGCTTGATCAGGCCCTGGGCTCGCCCTTCAAGCTGGCGAATCCGGCCCATGCTGAAGGTCGCGCTGCAATCACCGGTCGCCCTCCCTTTGAGGTGGGCGACCGGGTGGTTGTACGGGACGAGTACGTGGCTGGGCATATCCGCATGCCGGCCTATGTGCGTGGCAAGCAAGGCGTGGTGCTGCATCGCACCTCCGTAAAATGGCCGTTCCCGGACGCGATCGGCCATGGCGATACGCGGGCGCGCATCAGCCGACCTACCATGTCGAGTTTGCCGTGAAAGACCTGTGGGGCGATGCGGCATATGGCGGTTTTGTGGTGGTCGACTTGTTCGAAAGCTACCTGGACAAGGTAGCCTCGTGATGGACGGCGCCCAGGTGGGCCGACTGCCGGTCACGGTGCTTTCAGGCTTCCTCGGCGCCGGCAAGACCACCCTGCTCAACCATATCCTGCGCAATCGCGAAGGCCTGCGCGTGGCGGTCATCGTCAATGACATGAGCGAGGTCAACATCGATGCCGCCGAGGTGCAGCGCGACGTGTCGCTGCACCGTGGTCGCGATGAGCTGATCGAGATGAGCAACGGCTGTATCTGCTGCACCCTGCGCGCCGATCTGCTGGAGCAGATCAGTGCATTGGCACGCCAACAGCGTTTCGATTACCTGCTCATTGAATCCACAGGAATCTCCGAACCGATGCCGGTCGCGGAGACCTTCGCCTTCCTCGACGCCGAGGGCTTCAGCCTCAGCGAACTGGCACGGCTCGATACTCTGGTGACGGTGGTCGATGGCAGTCATTTTCAGGCATTGCTCGAGTCAACGGACACCGTGTCCCGCGAAGAGGCTCAGGAAAACACGCCCACGCGTTATCTGGCCGATCTGCTGATCGAACAGGTGGAGTATGCCAACGTGATTCTCGTCAACAAGCTGGACCTGATCGACGAGCCTGGGTACCAGGCTGTGCTCGGGATTCTGGCAGGCCTCAACCCCACCGCACGGATCGTACCGATGGCCCATGGCAACGTTAAGTTGTCCAGCATTCTCGGAACCCATCTGTTTGATTTACCCAGCCTTGCGGCGTCACCGGGCTGGATGAAAAAAATGGAGGCCCATGACGCAACGGCCTCCGAGTCGGACACCTATGGCGTGACGTCTTGGGTGTACCGCGAGCGCGCCCCGTTTCACCCACAGCGACTGCTCGACTTTCTCCAGCGGCCCTGGGGCAACGGGCGACTGTTACGCAGCAAAGGTTACTTCTGGCTCGCCAGTCGACACCTGGAAACCGGTTTGCTGGTGCAAAGCGGCCGGCAGTTCCAGTGGGACTATGTGGGCCACTGGTGGAATTTCATTGAACAGTCGCAGTGGCCGCGGGATGAATATCGGCTGCAGGGCATCATGGCCAAGTGGGACAGCATTGTCGGCGACTGCCGCCAGGAGTTGGTCTTTATCGGCCAGGACCTGGACACCGACGCATTGCAGCGCGAACTCGACACGTGCCTGCTCAGTGCCGAGGAGATCGCCAACGGCCCGGCAGCCTGGCAAGCCCTGCCGGGGGCGGCAGCCTTTAACGCGTGTGCCTTGTCGGCTCCGACGCAATCTTCGCAGGCTGATCCCACACCGAAGACGCCTGCGCACTAGGGCACGGGTACAGGACATATTCCAATAATAACAATCAGGTACGTTCATGCACGATTACGACTCAGCAGTGACCACCTTCGACTATGCACACAGGGCCGCCCAAGACTTGCAAGGCGAGTTGACGGCCTTGAACGCCTGCATTGAATGCTGCGACCGGCACGCCCACGGCGATGCCGTGGCGTTGTATTGCGAAACCCGCGATGGCCGTGCCACGCACTACAGGTTCAGTGAACTGCAGGCGCACGCTGCGCGTTTCGGTAATTTTCTGCGCGAGCAAGGGGTCCGGCCAGGAGACCGTGTCGCGGGGCTGATGCCACGCACGGTGGAGCTGTTGATTGCGATTTTGGGTACTTGGCGGATCGGTGCGGTCTACCAACCGCTCTTTACCGCATTCGGGCCCAAGGCGATCGAGCAGCGCCTGGGCTGCTCCAAAGCACGCTGGATCGTGACCGACCCGCAGAATCGTCCCAAGCTGGACGACATCCCTGACTGCCCGCGCATTCTCGTGACCGGCGATCATTCTCGGACTCCAGGGGATTACGACTTCTGGAGCACACTGCAACGCCAACCCGCAGAGTGCGTGCCTGAGTTGCTGGATGCCAGCGCGCCGTTCCTGCTGATGTGCACGTCCGGCACCACCGGGCCGGCCAAGCCACTGGAAGTGCCATTAAGTGCCGTCCTGGCCTTCAAGGGCTATATGCGTGATGCAATTGACCTGCGCGAAAACGACCGCTTCTGGAACCTCGCTGATCCAGGCTGGGCGTACGGCCTGTATTACGCAGTGACCGGGCCACTGGCGTGCGGCGGGGCCACGCTGTTTTATGACGGCCCTTTCAGCGTGGAAAGTACCTGCCGAATCATCGCCAAGTATGCGATCAGCAACCTGGCCGGTTCGCCGACGGCCTATCGCCTGCTCATCGCAGCAGGCGCCGAGTTCGCCAATGCCGTACGCGGTCACCTGCGGGTCATCAGCAGCGCCGGCGAGCCGCTCAACCCGCAAGTCATCCGGTGGTTCGCCGCGGAGCTTGACGTGGTTATCCACGACCATTACGGGCAAACCGAAATCGGCATGGTGCTGTG
This sequence comes from Pseudomonas cyclaminis, assembly GCF_015163715.1. Classification (GTDB taxonomy): domain Bacteria; phylum Pseudomonadota; class Gammaproteobacteria; order Pseudomonadales; family Pseudomonadaceae; genus Aquipseudomonas; species Aquipseudomonas cyclaminis. Next base: position 40,052 of record NZ_JADDUM010000030.1, on the reverse strand, counting down.
CAATCACCACGGGTTGCAGCATCCGGTACGTGAGGGCTCGGCCGGATATGCGGTGCCCGGCCACCGGATTGTCGTGCTGGATGAAGCCCAGCGGGAACTGCCCATAGGCCAGCCGGGTGTGCTGGCGGTGGATCGCGAGCGCTCTCCTCTATGTTGGTTCAAGGGTTACTTCGGCATGCCCACCAAGGCGTTTGTCGGTCGTTATTACTTGAGCGGCGATATCGTCGAGCTCAATGACGACGGCAGCATCAGCTTTGTCGGCCGTAACGATGACGTGATCACGACATCCGGCTATCGCGTCGGGCCTTTCGATGTGGAAAGCGCACTGATCGAACACCCAGCAGTGATCGAAGCGGCGGTGATCGGCAAACCTGACCCGCAACGTACCGAGCTGATCAAGGCGTTTATCGTCTTGGACCGTCAGCACCCGCCCAGCGCCGAATTGGCTGAAGTGCTGCGCCTGCACGTCCGACAGCGCCTGGCCGCCCACGCCTACCCACGGGAAATCGAGTTTGTCGAAGACCTGCCCAAGACCCCCAGCGGCAAGTTGCAGCGGTTTATCCTGCGCAACCAGGAAATCGCCAGGCAGCAGGCACTCGACACATGAGTCACGGACGGAGACTGCGGTTGCTGAGCCCTGGAATCATTCAAGGAGCGAAGTTTCAGCCAGGTCGGGTTATTACGGTGACTATCGCCGACGCGGCCGCACGGTATGACGATCTGGTGAGCAAGGGTTGCTATTTCTATGCGCAAGCAGCGTTCGCACAGGCAAAACCCGGCGACGTGCTGAAGAAAGACTGGTCCACCCAGCCCTACGTGTCTGATTTTTTTGCGATCAACCAAGTGGGTAACAAGGCCACTGCAGGCCCGTTGCTGGTGGTCATCGGTACGGCCGACGATGCCACGCCGCCTGCCGTGATTGAAGCTCAGGCAAAGAAGGCCTGCGCGGCGGGCAACTCACTCGAACTGCGTGCGTACCCTGGAGATCATGTGGGGATGCTCCAAACTTCTCTCGCTGACGTGACAACGTGGATCAAGGACCGATTTGCCGGCAAGGCCATCACCGGCGCCTGTGCGGGCTGACGCACCCGCCCGAGCCGCCGTCAGATGCTTTCGCTGACATCGATCTGAATGGGCACGATCACCCTGGCGACCAGGCTGGGGTCCGAGGCGGCGGCGACCAGGGCTTTGACCGCCTGCTCCGCCACGTCCACCACCGGGTGCGAGAGCACCGCCTGCACCAGATCAGTCTTCAGCGCTTCCCGGGTCAGGGCCGTCAGGTCATGACACACCACCACCGGGAGCCTGACCTGCTGCTGTTTGAGCTCGCGTAATGCACGCAGCACCCCCGCGATCCCGCCGCCAGCCACGTATAAGGCGGCGAGATCGGGTTCCCCGCGCAACAGATCCAGCGCATTGCCATACGCGAAGTCATCGTCCTCAAGGGTCAGGCGTGACGCGAGCAGCTCCCACTCCGGAGAATGATTGGACAAGTAACTGCGAAAACTCAGCTCACATAACTCCTGGCACTGGAAACGCTGGCTGCTGACCATCACGGCTGCCGAACCCGGCTGCCTGGCCAACCGGGTGGCGAACCACCCCGCTGTGCGGCCCATCAACCGATTGTCGAGCCCGACGTAAGCGGGACCGGCCAGTTCCGAAATCAACGCGACCACCGGAACACCAGCGTCCTGCAGGCGAGAGATCGCCTCGCGCACCAGCGGATGATCGACCGCCACCACGCCAACGCCGTCGACTTGCTCACCCAGGGCCCGGATGCGCTGCGCCACCGTTGCCGGGTCGAGGTCGTCCAGATAACCGATGACTACACGGATGCGTGCGTAGGCGAACGTGGCCGAAGCGTTGGACAGCGCTTGCGCGAGCCCTTGGTAGAACGCCACGCCGCTCTTTTGCAGCAGGAAACCCAGCCGCACCGTCGGCTTGTCATTCAGGACCCTTTGTTCCAGAACCCCTTTGGCATGGAACCCCAGGCGTGCCGCTGCGGTTGCAATGCGGTGCGCGGTGTCGGTACGCACGTCTGCGCGCAGATTCAGCACACGGTCGACGGTGGAGAGGCTGACACCGGCTTCGCGCGCGACATCCGCCATGGTGGGGCGCAATTTTCGACGTGGTTCTTCTGACATGTTTTGACATCTCTTTTTCGCAATCATGAAGGGTTTTGACAGAGTTATCCAGCCTCCCGTAGCCGCGCTCCACCCCTCTGAAATAGCATCCTCCCAGGCTACACAGCCCACTCATAACAACAACACCGGAGTGAATCGATGACCATCCACATCTCTACGGCACCCTGCTGCTGGGGCGTTGACGATGTAAAAAACCCTTACCTGCCCGCGTGGCGCGACGTGCTCGGCGAAGCCAATGAAGCGGGCTATCGCGGCATTGAGTTAGGCCCCTATGGCTACTTGCCGCTGGACGCCACGGTGGTGGCAGCAGCCCTTGGGGAAAACCGCCTGCACGTGGTGGCCGGGACGATTTTCGATGACCTGGTCAACCCGGCTAACCTGCCGTCGCTGCTGAGTCAAACCCGCGATATCTGCGAATTGCTCAAACAACTGCCGCCCATCGACAAGGAGCCTGGCCAGCGCTTTGCCGGTCCCTACCTGGTCATCATCGATTGGGGCCATGAGGACCGCGACTACGCCGCCGGCCATTCAGAGCTGGCGGAACGCCTGGACGATAGCGCATGGCAAACCATGATCGAGCACATCCGGGCCATCTGCCATATCGCCTGGCATGACTACGGTATTCGCCCGGTTATCCATCCTCACGCCGGCGGTTACATCGAGTTTGCCGACGAACTGGCGCGGCTGGTCGAGGGCATTCCCGACGATGTCGCCGGGCTCTGCCTGGATACCGGGCACTTGTATTACGCGGGCATGGACCCTGCGGCTTCATTGCGCGCTTACGCCGATCGGCTGGATTACATCCATTTCAAAGACATCGACCAACGCGTATTCGACCAGGTGCTGAAGCAACGCATCAAGTTCTTCGATGCCTGCGCCCAGGGCGTGATGTGCCCCATCGGACGCGGCGTGATCGATTACCCGAGCCTGTACCGGCTTATCCAGACCCTGGGCTACGAGGGTTACATCACGGTCGAGCAGGAACGCGATCCTCGAAACGCCACTGGCAGCCTGGACGATGTCCGTTCCAGCCGCACCTACCTGGCATCCGTCGGATTCTGACCCCACACGAGGCACACCCCATGATCAACGGCAGCAAACGTCTCCCCCAACCTATCCGCTGGGCCATGGTCGGCGGCGGCAGCCAGAGCCAGATCGGCTATATCCACCGTTGCGCCGCACTGCGTGACAACACCTTCACACTGGTGGCGGGCGCATTCGATATCGACGCGGCCCGTGGTCGCGAATTCGGCGAGCAACTGGGGGTCGACCCCGAACGCTGCTACGCCGATTACCTGAGCCTGTTTGAACAGGAAGCCCAACGGGCAGACGGCATTCAAGCAGTGTCAATCGCCACACCCAACGGCACACACTACGCAATCACCAAGGCCGCCCTTGAAGCCGGGCTGCACGTGGTGTGTGAAAAGCCGCTGTGCTTCACCGTCGAGCAGGCCGAAAACCTGCGCGAACTGTCGCATAAACATAAGCGCATCGTCGGTGTGACGTACGGCTATGCCGGCCATCAACTGATCGAACAAGCCAGGGAAATGATCGCCGCCGGCGAGCTGGGCGATGTACGCATGGTGCACATGCAGTTCGCCCACGGTTTCCACAGCGCGCCAGTGGAGGCCCAGAGCCAGGCGACGCAATGGCGTGTCGATCCGCGCCAGGCGGGGCCGAGCTACGTACTGGGCGATGTCGGGACACACCCGCTGTATCTGTCGGAAGTGATGCTGCCCGAGCTGAAAATCAAACGCCTGATGTGCAGTCGGCAAAGCTTCGTCGCCAGCCGCGCGCCCTTGGAAGACAACGCGTACACCCTGATGGAATACGAAGGCGGCGCGATGGGCATGGTGTGGTCGAGCGCGGTCAATGCAGGCTCCATGCATGGCCAGAAGATCCGTGTGATCGGCTCTCGTGCCAGCCTCGAATGGTGGGATGAGCGGCCTAACCAATTGAGTTTCGAAGTCCAGGGCCAACCGGCGCAAATACTTGAGCGCGGCATGGGCTACCTGCATCCCAACGCACTGCTCGACGACCGTATCGGCGGTGGCCATCCGGAAGGCCTGTTCGAAGCCTGGGCCAATCTCTATTACCGTTTTGCCCTGGCCATGGATGCGACTGACCGCGACGATGCCCAGGCTCTCGGCGCGGTGCGCTACCCAGGCATCGACGCGGGGGTCGAAGGGGTACGCTGGGTCGAGCGTTGCGTGTTGTCGGCCGACAACGACTCCGCCTGGGTCGCTTACTGACATCCGTTAAAACGAACAGAACAACCCTCGGAGAACAACAATGAAAATCGCCCTCGACCCCTATATGCACCGCCATTTGAGCCTGCCAGAGCTGTGCCGCAAAACCGCCGAACTCGGCTTTGAATACATCGAGCTCTCACCCAGGGATGACTTCCTGCCCTGGTGGGTGCGGCCACGTGCCCACAAGGAACGCATCAGCGAGTTCAAAAAAGCCCTGCGCGACCACAATGTGCAGCTCGCCTCGATACTGCCCATGTACCGCTGGGCCAGCCCCCACGAAGATGAACGTCGCGCCGCCGTGAATTACTGGAAAGAAGCGATACAGATCGCCGTGGAGATGGGATGCACCACCATGAACTCGGAGTTCGGCCGTGGCCCCTCGCCTGATCGAGGGCACAAGGTCAGTTGCTGCGGCGGTTCCCACAGCCACGAATCCAGCGAAGCCGCCTGGTGGCGTTCCATGGAAGAACTGGTGCCGGTGTTTGAGAAAGAAGGTGTGACCCTTAACGTCGAGCCCCATCCCGAGGATTGGTGCGAGACACTGCACCCGGCGCTGGACATGCTTAAAACCCTCAACTCGAACAACGTCAAGTTCCTGTACTGCACGCCGCACACCTTTTATTTCGGGGATGACATGGCGCAGATGATCGCCGATGCAGGCTCGATGATCGCCCACGTACACATTGCCGACACCTACAACCACAAGGCGTCGTCAGGCCTGCGCTATATCGTCAACCCGCCGGGCGCGAAAGTGACGGTGCATCAGCACATGGACATGCATCAGGGTGAAATCGACTGGGACCTGTTTTTCAGTGCCCTGGCCAGGACCGGCTTCGACGGCATCGTCACCGCGTGCGTCTTCGGCTGGGAAGAGCGTGCGGATGCATCCGGGCGCTTCATGCGCCAGGAGATCCAGTCTTACGTCGACAAGCACTTCAAGTAGCCTTCAAGTAGCGAGAATGCTCCATGCGCAAAAAGGGCGGGCCGGTTAAACCGAGCCCGCCCTTTTTTGCAGATGCACACCGCCAGTCACTCGAACTGCTGGCGATTCTCCGGGGTAATCAGCTGGAACGGCACCCAGATAATCGGCGCCTCCAACCCTTCGCCACGCGCCAAATGAACAGCCGCCTCAACCGCGCCGCTCGCTTGCCCCACGGCATCCTGGAACACACTGACCGCCATTTTTCCATCCGCCATGAGCTTGAGCCCATCCGACGTGCCGTCGATGCCGCCGACCCAGTAATCCTTGGCCTGTTTGCCGGCCTTCTCCAGGCCCATGATCGCGCCGATAGCCATCTCATCGTTATTGGCGGCGACAATCGAAAAATCGATGCCTTGCTTCACCCAATCCATGACCACCGTCGCAGCCTGGCTGCGCTCCCAGTTGGCGACTTTTTTCTGCACGACTTTCATGTCCGGGTACTTGGCGACGACTTTTTCGACATCCTCCGTGCGCATCAGGGAGGACGCATTGGCGGGGTCGCCGACCAAAATCACCACGTTGCCCTTGTAGCCGGCACGGCGCGCCAACTCTTCCATCTGCAACGTGCCTGACTCCAGTTCGTTGGAACCGACAAACGCCGCACGGGCGGTGAGCTTTTCAGGCGATGGATTACGGTTGACGAACACCAGTGGAATATTCGCTTCACTCGCCAGGCGCATCATCTGCGCCGTGCTCTTGCCATCGACCACCGCCACGATGATCGCGTCGACTTTGGAGTGGATCAGGTTGCGGAACTGACGCATCTGCAATTCAGCATTGTCCTGCCCATTCTCCATAAAGATATCGATATCCATCGCCGCCGACTTCTGCTGCACACCATTGCGCAGCAACGCCTGGAAGTTATCGTCGTACTTGGCCATGGCCACGCCCACCAGCGGTGTGGCCGCCTGGGCCAGGCCCGTGGTTAACAGCGCCGATCCCAGGAAACATTTCAACCATGCGTTCATTTTCTAGCTCCTGAGGATCAAACGCTGAATTGATGAAGCAGTTCACGCTGCACTTTGGCCATGCTCGACAGACGCTGGCTGCTGCTCGCCGATTCTTCGGCACCTTGCGCGGTCTGCTGTGCTGAGTCATTGATCTGGATGACCATGCGACTGGTCTCCGCCACGGTGGCGCTCTGCTGCTCGGTGGCGGCGGCGATCTGAATATTCATGTCGCGAATCGTGCCCACCGCCGCGCTCATCGAGTGCAGCAATTCCCCCGCACCGGAGGCAAGGTTCACGCATTGGCTCGATTGCGCCTGACTTTCGTTCATCACCTGGACGACGGAGTGAATCGTTTCCTGCATCCGGCCGATCATGTCCTGGATTTCGCTGGTTGAGGACTGGGTGCGACTCGCCAGGGAGCGCACCTCGTCGGCAACCACGGCAAAACCTCGGCCCTGCTCGCCCGCACGCGCTGCTTCGATGGCGGCATTGAGCGCCAGCAAGTTGGTCTGTTCGGCGATGGTACGAATGGCAACCACGATGCCCTCGATAGTGTGGCCGTACTTCTGCAACTCGTCGGTGACCTCCGTGGCCTTGTTTACCTGCTCCGCCTGACGCCGAATATTGACGATGGTCTCGGCCACACGCTCCTGCACCTCATCTGTGAGGTCACTGGTGTCATCCACCGCCTTGCGGGTGTCCTGGGCGCGCCGCGCAACCTCTTCCACGGTGCTTTCCATTTCAGTCATGGCCGAGGCCGCCGATTGCAGCCGGTCCTTTTGTTCATCCACCACGCGGGTAGTTTGCTCGCTGTTCAGGGCGTTGTTGTCCGCCGTGGTCGCCAGGGCATCGGCGGAGCTGATCAGCTCACGGAAGGTTTTGCGCAGGGCAATGGTCAGCTCGTTGAGGTAACCGCCCAGCTCTCCAAACTCATCCTTGCGCGAGACGTCGAAACTGACGCGCATATCACCCGCCGTCAGTTGTTTAAGCACCTCGCGGAACGCCGCCAGCGGCCGGCGCAGGCTGAAAGCCACCCAGAGCCCGATCAGCACAGCGGCCAGCACCGCCAGTACACAGGCGATCAACAACAGGCTGCGGCTGGTGCCGATGGTGGCGTTGGCAGCGTCCCGGGCTTGATTGGCGACCTCAAGGGATTGGCTGCCAAACTCGCCAATCTTGCCAAGGGTCGATTGCAGTGCGGCTTCCACCGTATTGCGTTGCTGCATGACCTGGGTGCCCAGTCTTGCCTCTGCCAGGTAGGCATGGAACACACCGTCGGCTCCGGTCAGGTCCGTGAGCAGACGATTGACCATCACGGCGGCAATGCGTCCACCCCTGGGGTCCACGGCCAATAACGCCTGGAGGCGTGTACTGATGACCTCGTCCTGCAGGTTCAGCACCCGTTGCAGGTTTTCGATGGCGGGCGTCGCTGCATGGGCGGCCAGGCCGTCATAGGATTTGTTGACTTCCAACAGCAGCTTTTCAGCCGCCGCGACCTGTTGGTTGTCGCCGGCACTGCGGGCGCGGGCGATCTCGTCACGCAAGTAACCCGTCAACTGCGAACCCTGGCCACTGCTGTAGCCTTGCAGCACACGCGTCAGCGCGAGTTGCTGGACATGCTCACGGTGCGAGGCGATCAGGGCTTGCGCCTGTTCGGTGTAAGCACCCACTAACTGACGCTGCTGGGCGAGACTGGCCTTCAACTCGTCCCGGTCGACGACATACACCGCGGTGCTTTCGAGTAAACGATTGAACTGGTTAAGGCTGTCGGTGAATGGTTGCTTGCCGGCGTCGATCTGTTTGAGGTCGTTGCTGATCAGTATGGCCAGCAACGCCTGATTTGCGCGCAGGATGTGCACGTACAACTCACTGGCTGCCCGACTCAACGGCGCCGATTGACCTGTGATAATGCCCAGACGCTCGCTGATGGAGTGCGTGCTTTGATAGCTGATCCCGGCCATGGTCAGCAGCAACAGCACAAGCACCGCAAAGCCCCCGATCACCCGCTGTAAAATGGTCATGGCTACCCTCTTTAGTTGTTATTGGTGAGGCGGTCTGAAGCATGGGCGTACATCGAGGGAGAGAACTCGCAACGCTAAGGCCTTCATCGGCCGGGCAGCGGGAAACTTGAGGGGTGACGCACATCACAGAGGCATGTATCAGCCTTTAAGCTTTGTGTAGATGGCTATGCGCGCAAGCGCAGGCGCTCGACAACGCTCAGGACTTCAGGTTTTTAACACTGGCAAACGTCGCCTCGCCCCGTGCCTGATCCAACGCGCTCATCGGCATGGGCATCGGCACGCGGCAGGCTCGGTTTCGTACCAACACCCTGCCCGCCGGCCGCCACCAACCGCTCGTCGCTGGGCGGCACGCCAAAATACTCGCGGTAGCATTTGGAGAAGTGAGGGGTGGACACAAAGCCACAGAGCACCGCCAGTTCGACGATAGAGATCGGGGTTTGCTTGAGCAACTGACGCGCGCGGATCAGCCGTAACCGGAGGTAGTAGCGCGACGGTGAGCAGTGCAGGTACTTCTGGAACATTCGCTCCAACTGGCGGCGTGAAAGGTCCACATACGCCGCCAGCTGATCCAGGTTGATCGGTTCTTCCAGGTTGGCTTCCATCAACGCGACGATTTCCTGCAACTTCGGCTGCTGGGTGCCCAGCATGTGCTTGAGGGGCACGCGCTGATGGTCTTGCTGATTGCGCATACGCTCGTACACGAACATGTCGGAGATGGCCGCCGACAGCTCGTGCCCGTGCTCACGGCCGATCAGGTGCAGCATCATGTCCATGGGCGCGGTGCCCCCGGAACTGGTGAGGCGATCCCGGTCGAGGGTGAACAGGCTGGCGCTGACGGTTACCCGTGGAAAGGCCTCCTGCATCGCTGCCAGCCATTCCCAATGCACGCTGCACTCAAAGCCGTCGAGCAGCGCCGCCTGCGCCAGCACCCAACTGCCGGTGCAAATACCGCCCAGTTGCTTGGAATAGCGCGCCTGGGTACGCAGCCACTTCACCAGTTCGCGGGTGACGGTGCTTTGGATACCCGTTCCGCCGCACACGAACACGATATCGGCCGAGGGGACGGTGGCTATGGAACCGTCGGGCGTGATCGGCATGCCATCGCTGGCCCACACGGGATTTCCGTCGCAACTGGCGGTGTGCCAACGATAGAGTTCCTGGCCCGACAGTTGATTGGCCATGCGCAACGGTTCTACTGCAGACGCCAACGAGATCAAGGTGAACTGATCCAGCAGCACAAACACGACCGCGGTGACGGGCCGGACTTTCATGAGCCCGAGGCGGCAGCTAGCGGTTTCTGCACCCGCTCGGGTTGCCGCGCCGTGATCACGCCGAGCAGGGAAATCAGCAATGCCAGGCCGAGGGTCGACGACACTTCAAGGCGATGTTCGGGGGTCAACAGCATCACCCCCAAGGCCGCGCAAATGAAGACGATGACCACCCAGGTCAGCCACGGAAACAACCACATCTTGAACGTCAGCGCGATGTTGCGACCTTGCAGGATCTTGCGCATGCGCAGTTGCGAAACGGCGATCACCAGGTACACCAGCAACGCAATGGCCCCCGAGCTGGCCAGCAGAAACTGGAACAGCCCGGCCGGCATGAAGTAACTGAGCAAGGTCACGCCGGCACCAAGTACCGTACTGGCGATCACGGCTGCCCGTGGGACACTGGCGGCCGAGGTCTTTTTCACCACGGTTGGCGCATCCCCACGCTTGCCCAGGGAATAGAGCATGCGCGACGCAATGTAGATCGATGAGTTCATGCAACTGGCCACGGCGATCAATACCACCACGTCCACCAGCAATTTGGCATGGGGTATGTTCATCAACTCCAGCGCGCGCTGATAAGAGCCGACCGATGCCAACAGCGGGTCATTCCAGGGCACCACGGAAATCACCACAAAATCGACAGCACGTAGAACACGCCGATGCGCCACATCACCGAACGGGTCGCCCGGGCAATGTTCTGCGCCGGGTTGCTGGACTCAGCGGCGGCAATCGTGACGGCTTCAGTGCCGATAAAACTGAACATGATGGTGATAAAGGCGCCGACGACCGCAGACAGCCCATTGGGCGCGAAACCGCCATGGTCTTCCATCAGACGGCTCAAGCCGCTGGCTTCGCGCTCGGGAATCCAGCCCATCAACACCGCACCGCCCAGGCCGATAAACCCGATGATCGCGATGACCTTGGCCATGGCAAACCAGAACTCGAACTCACCGTATTTGGAGACGCTGAACAAATTGGTGATCACCAGCAAAAAGATCGACAACAAGGCAAACAGCCAAGCGTCGATCTGGGGGAACCACTGGTTGAGGATATGCCCGGCGGCGAGGGCTTCGATGGGAATCACCAGCACCCAGAACCACCAATACAGCCAGCCAATGGTAAACCCGGCCCAGCGGCCGATGGCTTGGTCGGCGTAGGTCGAGAAGGAGCCGGTGTCCGGGTTGGCCACGGCCATTTCCCCCAGCATGCGCATGACCAGCACCACCAGCAGACCGGAAAACAGATAGGCCAGCATCACCGCCGGGCCCGCTGCCGCAATCGCGTGGCCGGAGCCGACGAACAGCCCCGCACCGATAATCCCGGCAATCGAGAGCATGGTCACATGGCGCGGCTTGAAGCCCTGCGCCAATTGGCCGTTTGAATCCTTGGAAGTCAGGCTATTCATCGTTGTTTTTATTCTCTGTGATCGACGTTAAGACGTACTGACTGGAGGGTCAGGCGATCATCATTTCTTAATGACGGGTCACAGTACGCGGCATGCCGACCGCAAAAATAGCCTCATTGCGTCATACAATCGCCTGATACCGACAATGCCGCAGGACTGTAGGGACTGGGCGCCATCCTTCAGTCCTGATTCAGGCCGACACGGTACAGAACGCCGCTGTCTTCATCCGTCAGCACATACAGGTAGCCATCCGGCCCCTGGCGCACGTCGCGAATGCGCGCCTTCAAACCGCCCAGCAAACGTTCCTCATGGATGACCTTGTCGCCCTCGAACTGCAACCGGATCAGTTCCTGGCTGGCCAGCGCGCCGATGAACACGTTGTGCTGCCACGCCTTGAAGCGATCACCGTCATAGAACGCCATACCACTGATGCCCGGTGACTTTTCCCACACATGGTGAGGCGCCACGGTGCCTTCCGCCGTCTTGCCCTTGGCCTCCGGGATCGGCGTCAGGGAGTAGTTGATGCCGTGGGTCGCCAGGGGCCAGCCGTAGTTTTTGCCACGCTCGATGATGTTGATCTCGTCACCACCCCGTGGCCCGTGCTCGTTTTCCCAGATCGTGCCGCTCCAGGGGTTCAGCGCCAGGCCCTGCGGGTTGCGCTGGCCGTAGGACCAGATCTCGGGCCGTACGCCCGGCTGACCGACGAAGGGGTTGTCATCCGGCACGCGGCCATCGGGGTAGATCCGCACAACCTTGCCCTGCAGCTTGTCCAGGTCCTGGGCGGTGGGCCGGTCGTTGTTTTCGCCCAGGGTCACGAACAAGTAGCCATCCTGGTCAAAGGCCAGGCGCGAGCCGAAGTGATTGCCGGTGGACAGCTTCGGCTCCTGGCGCAGGATGACTTTGAAATCGCTCAGGCCACTGAGGTCCGCCGCCAACCGTCCGCGGCCCACCACCGTGCCGGCCGTGCCGCCTTTGCCGCCGCCTTCGGCGTACGACAGGTAGACCGTGCGGTCCTCTTTGAAGTCAGGCGAGAGCACCACATCGAGTAAACCGCCCTGCCCCTTCGCCCACACCTCAGGCACCCCGCTCAGAGGTGCCGAGAGCTTGCCATCCGGGCTGACAACCCGCAGATGGCCGGGGCGTTCGGTCACCAGGAAACCTTGCTGGTCCGGCAGAAACGCCACGGCCCAGGGGTGGTCCAGGCCTTTGGCGACCGCAGTGACGCTGAGGCTGCCTTGTTCACTGGGGAATTGCTGCGAATCGGCGGCGTAAACCGTGGTCAGGGTCGTCGCGCACATAATGGCTAACAGGGTTTTGCGTATAAACATAAGACAAGTCCTTACCGGCGATTGCCGTTGGCATCAAACGTGGGGGCTTTGGGCTCGGTGGCCGGGCGACTCGGCGCGGCCTCGCGCTGGGGATAGCGGTTGCCGATGCCGCCGTTTTCCAGGGTCGGCGTGCGCGGAGTCGGCACGGTCTGGGTGCCGCGAATCGCCGGCGCATTGGGCTGGGTGCCCTGCATGCTGTTGGGGTTGGCCCGGTGGATGGGGCCATTGTTGGTGCTGTTGCTGCCAGGCAAGTTCTGCGCCTGGGCGGTGGCGGCAAGTGCCAGGCCCAACGCCAGCGCTGCAAGTTGATGCACACGGGTGATCATGACAAAGCCTCTCTGGGGCGAGGAGTACCTGCGTTCGATACCACGCTACGCCTGGGGTTCGGCTTTGGTAACTAAATACTTCCTTATCAGGTGTAACACGATCTGTCCGCGCATCTGTCCGGGGAAACTTTTTCCAGCGCCTGCGAGTCAGCCGAACACAGTCTCTGATCAAGGAATCGCTCATATGCCACGGGCTATCTGGAAAGGCGCCATCAGCTTCGGTTTGGTTCATATCCCGGTGTCGCTGGTCTCGGCCACGTCCGCCCAGGGCGTGGATTTCGACTGGTTGGACAAGCGCAGCATGGACCCGGTGGGCTACAAGCGCATCAACAAGACCACTGGCAAGGAAGTCACCAAAGAGCACATCGTCAAGGGCGTAGCGTTTGAGAAGGGCCGCTATGTGGTGCTCAGCGAAGAAGAGATTCGCTCGGCCCACCCCAAGTCCACCCAGACCATTGAAATCATCGCCTTCGTCGCCAGCGACCAGATCCCCTTGCAAAACATCGATACACCCTACTTCCTCGCGCCGGACAAACGCGGTGGCAAGGTCTACGCATTGCTGCGCGAAACCCTCAAGAAAACGCGCAAGGTCGCCCTGGCCAATGTGGTGCTGCACACCAAGCAGCACCTCGCGGCGCTGATGCCGCTGGACTCGGCCCTGGTGCTGGTGATGCTGCGCTGGCCCGCCGAGGTGCGCAGCCTGGACGAACTGGAACTGGGCAGCGACGTGACCAAGCCGTCCCTGGCCAAGGGTGAACTGGACATGGCCAAGCGTCTGGTGGAGGACATGAGCGCCGACTGGCAGCCGGACGATTACCGCGACAGCTTTCAGGAAAAAATCATGGCGCTGGTGGCGAAGAAGGCCAAGGCCGGCAAGATCGAAGACGTGGAATCCCAGGAAGGCGGCGAAGAGCGCAAGTCGGCCGACGTGATCGACCTGACCGAACTGCTCAAACGCAGCCTGGCCGGTAAGCCGGCGGCGAAGAAAACCACCAGGAAAAAGGCCTCTTGAGCCCGCCAGCACGCGGAGAACCCCATGGCAAAGCCCCTGAATAAATACAACCGTAAGCGCGACTTCGAGATCACCGCTGAACCTTCGGGCAAGGCGCCCACCGGCAAGCGCAAGGCGTCGGCGCTGTCATTCGTGATCCAGAAGCACGACGCGCGCAACCTGCACTATGACTTTCGCCTGGAACTCGACGGTGTGCTCAAAAGTTGGGCCGTGCCCAAAGGCCCCAGCCTCGACCCCAGCCAGAAACGCCTGGCGGTGCACGTCGAAGACCACCCACTGGGCTACGGCAGTTTTGAAGGCAGCATTCCGGCCGGTCAATATGGTGCTGGCGATGTGATTGTCTGGGACCGTGGAGTCTGGCAACCCCATGACGACCCACACAAGGCCTACGCCGCAGGCAAACTCAAGTTCACGCTGGTGGGCGAAAAACTTTCGGGAGATTGGGCACTGGTGCGCACCCGCTTGAAAGGCAGCGGTGACAAGGAGCAATGGCTGCTGATCAAAGAGAACGACCAACAGGCCCGCCCCGCTGCCGACTACGACATCGTGCAGGCCGAACCGCGAAGTGTGCTCAGCGATGCCTCCATCGCGCCCTCCAAGTCCAAGGCCAATGCGAAAGCCAGGCAAAAAACCACTGCTGTGCCTGCGCAATTCACCCCGCAATTGGCCACCCTGGTAGACCGCGCACCCGACGGCGACTGGCAGTATGAAATCAAGTTTGATGGCTACCGCCTGCTGGCGCGTATCCTCGACGGCGAGGTCCGGCTGTTTACCCGCAACGGCCATGACTGGACCGAGCGCCTGCCCCGCCAGGTCAAGGCTCTTCAAGCCCTCAAGCTCAAGGACAGTTGGCTGGATGGCGAAGTGGTCAGCCTCAACCCTGAAGGGTTACCGGACTTCCAGGCCCTGCAAAATGCCTTCGACAGCGGCCGTAGCCTGGACCTTGTCTATTACCTGTTCGATGCGCCGTTCCTGCAGGGCCGTGATCAGCGCCAGGCGCCCGTGGAAGACCGCCGGGCCGAACTCAAGGCCGCGCTGGCCGGTAGCAAGAGTAAGCTGCTGCGGTTTTCCGAAGCCTTCACTGCCCATCATCAGGACATTTTGCAGAGTGCCTGCAACCTGGCCCTGGAAGGCGTGATCGGCAAACGCATGGGCAGCCCCTACACATCCACGCGCAGTGCCGACTGGATCAAGCTCAAATGCAGGTTGCGACAGGAGTTCGTGATTGTCGGGCACACCCGCCCCCAGGGGTCGCGCAGCGGTTTTGGCGCCTTGTTGCTGGCGGTGAATGACGACAGCGGGCTGAGGTACGCCGGGCGCGTGGGCACCGGTTTTGATCAGGCCTCGCTGGACGCTATCTACGCGCAGCTCAAGGCGCGGGCCCGCACAACCTCGCCCTTGCACAAAGCCTTGACCAGTGCCCAGGCGCGAGGCGTGCAGTGGGTGGAGCCGACGCTGGTCGGCGAAGTGCAGTTTGCCGAGTGGACCCGTGAAGGTGTGGTGCGCCATGCCGCCTTTATCGGCATGCGCAGCGATAAGCCCGCCGCGCAGATCGTGCATGAGCAGCCGCAGGAGTCCAAATCCTTGAAAGCCCCTAAAGCCAGGAGCGTGTTGAAGATCACCCACCCTGAGCGGGTGATAGACCCACACAGCGGCACGCAAAAGCAGCAATTGGCGCACTTCTATGAAGGTATCAGCGACTGGGTTCTGCCCTTCCTGCGCCATCGCCCGGTGTCCTTGCTGAGGGCCCCGGAAGGCATCGAAGGCGAGCAGTTCTTCCAGAAACACTCAGAGCGCCTGGCGATTCCCCATATCAAGCACCTGGACGCCGCGCTGGACCCAGGCCATGCACGGCTGATGGAAATCGACAGCTCCCAGGCCCTGGTCGGCGCCGTGCAAATGGGCACCGTCGAGTTTCATACCTGGGGCGCCACCTCGGACAAGATCGAAACCCCTGACCTGTTCGTACTCGACCTCGACCCGGACCCGGCGCTGCCCTGGAAAAGCATGCTGGAGGCGGCGCAGCTAACCTTGTCGGTACTGGACGAGCTGGGCCTTGAAGCGTTCGTCAAAACCAGCGGCGGCAAAGGTCTGCACCTGGTCGTGCCGCTGGCGCGTCGAGACGGTTGGGACAGGGTAAAAGCGTTCGCCAAAGCCATTGCCCAATTCATGACCCAGCAACTGCCCGAGCGTTTTACCGCCACGTCCGGGCCGAAAAACCGTGTCGGCAAGATCTTTATCGACTACCTGCGCAATGCACGCGGCGCGAGCACCGTGGCGGCCTATTCGGTACGGGCGCGCCCTGGGCTGCCGGTGTCGGTACCGGTCAGTCGCAAGGAATTGCCGCAAGTGCGCGGCGCGCAGCAGTGGACGGTGACCAACCTGCATCAACGCTTGCAGGAACTGAAGGAAGACCCGTGGGCGGGTTATGCCCACCGACAGAAGATCAGCAAGAAAATGTGGGACAAATTGGGTGCCCAGCCACCGCAGTGAGGGCACCCGGAGCGAACTTTAGATAAGCACGAAGATCAGCGCCAAAGCCGCGAAAATCGCCCATTTTTCCAGGTAGTAACGCGTGCGGTTGCGTTTTTTAAGCTCTTTGCCGCGCAGGCGGATCTTGTACAGCCGCGTAAACGCGCGGTTGAGACCGCCAGTCTTGTCGCCGGCGTCATTGGGCGAACCTGCCGCCGCCATCACCGTGCGGCTGAACCAGCGATTGAATGCCGCCGCCCAGCGGTACTTCATCGGGCGCTCGACATCGCAGAACAGGATGAGGCGGTTCTGCTGCGTGGTATTTTCGGCGTAGTGGATAAAGGTCTCGTCGAACATCACCGGCTCACCGTCGCGCCAGTAATAGTTTTCCCCGTCCACGTTGATGTAGCAGCCCGGATCGTTCGGCGTATCCAGGCCCAGGTGGTAACGGTAGGAGCCGGCGTAGGGATCGCGATGGCGCACCAGCTTGGAACCCGGCGCAGCTCAGCGAACATCGCGGCCTTGATCGAACCGATGCTCTGCACCAACTCGGTGGTACGCGGGCACAGTTTCATTGCCGACGGGTGACTGTCGCCATACCACTTGAGGTAGAACCGCTTCCAGCCCGACTTGAAAAACGAGTTGAAGCCCACGTCATCGTACTGGTCGGAACGCTTGATCGCCCCTGCTCGCATCAGGTTCTGGCCTTCCTCGCGAATCTCCTCCCAGTGCTCCTGCAAGGGGCTCAGGTCGGGGAAATCGCTGGGCGAGATATACGGGCGGCCGGGCAGCCTGGAGAACAGGTACAGAAAGCAGTTGATGGGAGCCAGGAAGGTCGAATGATCACTCAGTTGGCGACCCAGTTTGTGCCGCACCCGGCCACGCAGGTGTACATACGCGATGGAGGCGACATAGAGGACAACAATGATCAGTTTCAAGGGATTTCGTCACACGTCAGTAGAGAACAGGCTGCTCCTGCGTGCCCACGACGGCCGAGGATGGATAGCAGCACCTGAAATCACAATTCACAGACAGGCACCAGGAGCGGCTTGATGACAAGCAGTTCCATGGCCATTGGTAGTTATTTAGCCATATTCTGTAACTAAAAGTTAACCAAGAATTGTGAAAAGCTGTCTACAGAATGTCCTCGGCAGCTGCCTCGACAGGCTGCCCGTGTAACGGCCCGCCCTATTGACGCGGCGACTCGCGATCATCGAACACCGAAAACGGCCCAACTGCACGCCGAGCCTGCACGAAATGCCGAATCAATGCGACGAACACGCCCAGTAGCAGCCCCGCCAATACGCTCAGTGCGATGATAATGCTCACCGTTGGCTTTATCGGGTACAGCGGCGGCTGTGCCCGACGATCCACAGTGACCAGTTTCAGCCCACTCATATCGATATTCAGGCCGCGCAACCGCGCCTCTTCCGCCCACAGCCGTTCAACATCGCGCAGGAATATATCGCCATTTTTACGGTTATTGAGGACCTCGACTTCACGGTTTGTGTCGAGCATGCGCAGTTCCTTGGAGATCTCGGCCACCCTGCTGTTGGTGAAATCGTCGTCGGTGCGCCCTTGCAGCGCTGCCCGCTCCGCTTCAAGCACTTCGGTGCCCATGAAGTACAAAGGGGTCTTCTGATTAGTTACCACGGTGCGCATGGTCGGGTTCGAGCCGTTCAGCGTGCTCCCTCCCATGGATGAGGGGGTGGTGGGGGTCTTGAAGCCAACGGATTTGGCAATGGAGATAGCCTCGGCCAGTTCCGCAAGGCGATTGGTGCGCTCGATCTTCATCTGCAAACGCAACGCCGTGAGTTCATCCTGCAAACGTGCGCGTTTTACTTGATCCGACTCCAGCAGCATGGCGATCTTCGATGCTTTAGCCGCCTCGTAGTTGGCACGCGCGGCGTCGATCTTACCCTTGAGTTCGTTGAGGCGGTTATTGACAATAACCTTGAGGTCGGCCCCGACCTGATTGCGCTCCTGTGCAATGGCGTAGTCGACAAGTCCGTTAAGAATGGCCGCACCATCAACCCCCTTGGGGTACTGCATTTCCAGGCGAAGGTAAGCGTTGGCTACGTCAGGCTTCTTCAAATCTGGCATCACCAGGTTGATGCCATTGCGGTTGAACTCATCAAAGCTCTGCTCCAGGCTTTGCCCAGGGCGTTGGAAGGCTTCGAAAAGTGCGGGGTTGGCCCTGAAAAAGCCCAGCCGGGCCTCATAGGAGTCCAATTGTGCGCCGACCTTGGCCAACGCGTCGGCCGGCGGCAACTCGTAGACCTCAGAACGATTGAGGGCATCCAGCTCATTGATCGCCGCTGGCCGCAGTACACTGCTGACCTGGTAAACCCTGGGCGCAAGAAACGCGTAACCTACTCCCAGGAGACCAACCAGTATCGTGCAACCGATGACCAGTTTTTTCTGCTTCCATACTGCATGAAGCAGTTCAACGAGATCAATTTCATCCGATGCCGAATGTTGGTGCAGCTGAGGAGCGTTGTTCAAAGTTCGTACACCCTGATGAGTTGAAATTCAGCGCCTAAAAACACAGCCCTGAATAACAACCGTATAAACAGGGGGCAACGTCCACCACCCGAGTGACTGAATCCTCACACCCCATCATAAGCAGCGAGAAGTTTCATTTCAGTGACGCGGTTGTCCACGAGCATAGAAGGTACGTTATGCGGCGGGCTGGCAAAGTAACGTTAAAGACCGTTCAACAAAGGAAAAGTTACAAAAAAAGCTAAAAACAGGACGCCTCCTACATACTCTTCGCATAACACAGGAAAAAAACTCAGCACCTTCCATGCCAGCCGGCAATTAACCCTTCAGCAAAAAGGAATTTGTATGTCATCCATTTCAGACCCGGATGTTCAAGCGCTCCAAGGAACCTGGGAACAAACCTCACTGGAGGACAGCGGCGTACTCAACCCCGTCGATGCGCACAGCGCTCCGGGCGCAACTACCGTGATCAAGGGCGACCGTTTCGAGGTAAAGACCATCGGTGGTGATGTGCTGCTGGAGGGCCGGTTTTTCCTCGACGGCACTACCGTTCCCAAAAGCATCACCTGGGTGGACTCCATCGGGGATGATGCCGGCAAGCACCTGCCAGCCAGCTACCGCCTCGAAGGCGATACATTTGTGTTCATTGCCGCGGATGAAGGCATGCCCAGGCCCGTCTCATTCACGACGGGTGCAGGCCAGACCATGCGCAGCTTCATACGGCGCGCCTGAACCCTGGGCCATCCGAACTTGCGACAGCGTTTTCACCAAGCCTTCACTTTCAACGCTATAAGCTGAGGCCTACCTACTCCAGTGAATCCCTTAGGCCCGCCTTTCTTAGCGGGCTTTTTTTTGCCTGGGCACAACCGGATCAGGCAGGCGGATCAGGCAGGCCGTTTGGTGGCGGTCAGGGTAAAGCACAGCGGCAGTTGCGCCGGTTGGTGCTCGTACTGATCGTAGAGTTCTTCACGATTGGAGTGCGCATATTCCTGCAAATGACTGATCTGCAAATCTGCGCCAATCGCGGCGTTTACCAGGTCGCCCAAGGTGTGCACGTACCAGTAGGACGTCGGCCCGGCTACTGCGCCCTGGCCTTCATAGACAATCGACTCTTGCAGCACAAAGGGCTCCTGCTGAAAGTACGAACTGGCCGGCAACAACGGGTTTTGCGCCCTGGGGTCGAACACTTCCAGAAACGGATGGGTTTCATACATCACCAGCGTACCGCCGGGCTTCAGGGTGCTGGCGGCATGGCGCATGAACAGCGCCACATCCGGCATCCAGCCGAGCACGCCGATGGTGACCAGCGCGATGTCGAAGCGCTCATGCAAACGCTGCGGCAAGTGGTGGATATCGCTTTCGATAAATTCAGGCGCATGGGGCGACACCTCGGCAAGCTCACGCGCCTGCTGGAGAAACGCCGCGGACTGGTCCACCCCCACCACCGAGCGAGCGCCCAGGGCGAACAGCGACAAGCTTTCGCGACCGTTGTTGCAGCACAGTTGCACCACGTCCTTACCGGCGACACCAATGTCTTGCAGCACCCCGGTAATAGTGGGGTCCAGGCAGGAAAAATCTGCATTCCCGACACGCTTGAGCATCGCGCGCCAGGTGTCAGTGGTTTTATGCAGGCTGGCAGATTGGTCCCAGGCATCCTTGTTACAGGCAATTGCCTGTTGAGCTGAGGGCATGTCCATTGCGTCTCCAGATATGTCATACGGCGGGGCACAAAAAATACGGCAGATGCCCGCAGATTAAAACCCCGGGCAACAGGCGAAACTTAACCCACGCCCCGCAGGTCACTAACGCAATGCGTGTTCAGCCCTTGAACACCGCCTCTGCGAAGCCCTCATCGTGGCCAACCACTCCGACCTGCGTAATGCCCTGTCTTTGGACAGCCTGAACTTCTTCCTGGCGGATGTGCGCGACGGCCTCGGCCCGTACCTGGCCATCTACCTGCTGGCCGTGCACAAGTGGGACCCGGCCAGCATCGGCGTGGTCATGACCCTGGCGGGTATCGCCGCGCTGCTCACCCAGGGCCCCGCCGGTGCACTGATTGACCGCACCCGCAGCAAGCGTGCCGTGGTTGCCCTCGCCGCCATCCTGGTGACCGCCAGTTGCCTGGTGCTGCCCTTCGTCAGCTCGTTCAGCCTGGTGGCCTTGACCCAGGCAGCCAGCGCCGTCGCCGCATCCGTGTTTGCCCCGGCAATCTCCGCGATTTCACTTGGGATCACCGGTCCGCGCGCCTTTACCCGCCGCACCGGGCGCAATGAAACCTTCAACCACGCCGGCAACGCCGTGGCCGCCCTGCTGGCCGGTGGCTTGGCTTACTTGTATGGACCGGTCGTGGTGTTCTACCTGATGGCGTTTATGGCGGTGGCCAGTATCGTCGCGGTCAGTTGCGTATCCGCCAAGGCCATCGACCATGAAGTCGCCCGCGGCTTCGATCCGGCCCACGCCACCGACCACGAACACCCCTCGGGCGTCAAAGTATTGCTGGCCAACCGCCCGCTGCTGCTGTTCGCCATTTGCTGCGCCCTCTTCCACCTGGCCAACGCCGCCATGTTGCCGCTGGTCAGCCAGAAGCTGTCCCAAATCAACCTGCAGATGGCCACCCCGCTGACTTCAGCCTGCATCGTCGCCGCACAACTGGTGATGGTGCCGATCGCCTGGCTGGTAGGCGTCAAGGCTGACGTGTGGGGGCGCAAGCCGTTGCTGATGTTCGGCTTCATGATCCTGCCGCTGCGTGGCGTGCTCTACACCCTGTCCAGCGACCCCTATTGGCTGGTGGCCGTGCAAATGCTCGACGGCATCGGCGCGGGGATCTTCGGCGCGCTGTTCCCCGTGATCGTCAAAGACCTGACCCAAGGCACCGGCCGTTTCAACGTGAGCCTGGGTGCTCTGTCCACGGTGTTTGGCCTGGGCGCGGCATTGAGCAACAGCCTGGCGGGGTTCGTGGTGCAACAGGCGGGTTACAACGCGGCCTTCCTGACCCTGGCCGGTGTGGCAGGTGTGGCGTTGGCGCTGCTGTGGGTGGCGATGCCGGAGACGTTGGATAAGCCGCTCTTCGCGCCTCATGCACCGGCTGCATGATGGATACAGAAAACCCGGCGCCTGGCCGGGTTCGTTACTCGACACATATTCAGTTGTCGGGATGCTCGCTGGCGACCGAATCGGCAGCATCGACATCGGACATGTCCTCTTCCAGCGGTGCATCATCGTCCGGCGGTAGAGGGATAGAGTCCTCATCATTTCTCGGGTCGTGCCCTGTCTCATTATCTGTGCCGCGCGTTACGGCCTGCTGTGAAAGATTGCCTGGGGCGTTCTCATTGATGTCCATGCTGGCTCTCCGTTCTTAGGCTCGGGATATCCGCGCTTAAAGCTGTGAGGCGGCAGGCCGGAACAAGTGCCGGGCATTAGACGAATGGCGAAATACCTGAAACAGACCGCCGACCCGCACGAGGAGTGGATTCCAGCTTTACAGGGCTCTGAACACCCGTCGTTCTCTGCCATACAACTGTCGCCTCACATATGCGACAATGCGCGCCAAATTCCAACACACATCCCCATTTTTTT
The DNA here is from genome assembly GCF_015163715.1 of Pseudomonas cyclaminis. Lineage (GTDB taxonomy): Bacteria > Pseudomonadota > Gammaproteobacteria > Pseudomonadales > Pseudomonadaceae > Aquipseudomonas > Aquipseudomonas cyclaminis. Next base: position 17,811 of record NZ_JADDUM010000030.1, on the reverse strand, counting down.
GCTCAGCGACCGGGTTTCGCGCCTTGATGTCGCTGTTGATGCATGCCTGACGGCGCCTGCTGCCACGCTCGCAACCCATTGATAGGTAAAGTAATTGATCTCCACAGCTAACATCACCATGCAGTTCGGCGCCAAGCCGCTCTTTGAGAACGTCTCGGTCAAGTTCGGCGCCGGCAACCGGTATGGTTTGATCGGTGCCAACGGTTGCGGCAAGTCGACCTTCATGAAAATCCTCGGCGGCGATCTCGATCCGTCGGGCGGCCAGGTCATGCTGGAGCCGAATGTACGCCTGGGTAAACTGCGCCAGGACCAGTTCGCCTATGAAGAATTCACTGTGCTCGACACCGTGATCATGGGCCACGAGGAGCTGTGGAAGGTCAAGGCCGAGCGCGACCGTATCTACTCGCTGCCGGAAATGAGCGAAGACGACGGCATGGCCGTGGCCGAGCTGGAAACCGAGTTCGCCGAGATGGACGGCTACACCGCCGAGTCCCGTGCCGGCGAGCTGCTGCTGGGCCTGGGCATTCCCCTGGAACAGCACTTCGGCCCGATGAGCGAAGTGTCCCCAGGCTGGAAGCTGCGCGTATTGCTGGCCCAGGCGCTGTTCTCCGATCCTGAAGTGCTGTTGCTCGACGAACCGACCAACCACTTGGACATCAACACCATCCGCTGGCTGGAAAACATCCTGACCCAGCGTAACAGCCTGATGATCATCATCTCTCACGACCGTCACTTCCTGAACAGCGTATGCACCCACATGGCTGACCTGGACTACGGCGAGCTGCGCCTGTTCCCGGGCAACTACGACGAGTACATGACCGTGGCGACCCAGTCCCGCGAGCAGCTGCTGTCGGACAACGCCAAGAAGAAGGCGCAGATCTCCGAGCTGCAATCCTTCGTCAGCCGCTTCTCGGCCAACGCCTCGAAAGCCAAGCAGGCGACTTCCCGTGCCAAGGCGATCGACAAGATCCAGCTGGCCGAGGTCAAGCCTTCGAGCCGTGTGAGCCCGTTCATCCGTTTCGATCAGAACAAGAAACTGCACCGCCAGGCTGTCATGGTCGAAAAAATGGCCAAGGGTTTCGACGGCAAGCCGCTGTTCAAGGATTTCAGCTTCCAGGTTGAAGCCGGCGAGCGCGTGGCGATCATCGGCCCGAACGGTATCGGCAAGACCACCCTGTTGCGCACCCTGGTCAACGAATTGACCCCGGACGCAGGCAGCATCAAATGGACCGACGCGGCAGAACTGGGCTACTACGCCCAGGATCACGCGCACGACTTCGAAGACGACGTCACCCTGTTCGACTGGATGGGCCAGTGGACTCAGGGCGAGCAGATGATTCGCGGAACGCTGGGCCGCATGCTGTTCTCCAACGACGAGATCCTCAAGTCGGTCAAGGTGATCTCCGGTGGTGAGCAAGGTCGCATGCTGTTCGGCAAGCTGATCCTGCAAAAGCCGAACGTGCTGATCATGGACGAACCGACCAACCACTTGGACATGGAATCCATCGAGGCGCTGAACCTGGCGCTGGAAAACTACCCGGGCACGCTGATCTTTGTCAGCCACGACCGCGAGTTCGTATCGTCCCTGGCTACCCGCATCATCGAGTTGAGCGCCGATGGCGTGATCGACTTCAGCGGCACCTACGATGACTACCTGCGTAGCCAAGGCGTGGTGTTTTAAGAACAGCGATCAGCTGTTAGCTACAAGCAGCAAGATAGAGCCCTGTCCACTGTGACAGGGCTTTTTGCGTTTGATTGAGCGCTATCATTAATAGTTAGGCTGCTTCCTTTTCCCCCACGCCCTTGCCATGATGCCCTCACCGCCCGCCCGCGAACGAGTGCCCATGTCAGCCGCCGCCCCCTCTTCCCTGTCGATCACCCTGCAGATCGTCTCCATCGTCTTCTATACCTTCATTGCTTTTATCTGCATCGGCCTGCCGATTGCGGTCATCCCCGGCTACGTGCATGAACAACTCGGGTTCAGCGCCGTGGTGGCTGGGATTACCATCGGTTCGCAGTATCTGGCGACCCTGCTCAGCCGCCCCATGGCTGGGCGGATGTCGGACAACGTCGGCACCAAACGGGCAATTGTGCTGGGGCTGGCGGGTATTTTGGTCAGCGGTGTGCTGACCTTTTTCGCGACGCTGCTGGAAAGTATGCCCAGCTTGAGCCTGGGCATTCTGATCGTCGCGAGGCTGTTGCTGGGCGTGGCCCAAGGCCTGATCGGCGTAGGCACCATCAGTTGGTGCATGGGCCAGGTTGGCGCAGAGCACACGGCGCGGTCGATTTCATGGAATGGCATTGCGTCCTATGGCGCCATCGCCATCGGTGCACCGCTGGGGGTGGTGATGGTGGCCGAGTATGGCTACAACAGCCTCGGGATTGCCCTGGCCGTGCTCGCGGCACTCGGCCTGGCGCTGATCCGCAACAAGCCCTCGGTACCGGTGGTGCGCGGCGAACGCCTGCCATTCTGGGCAGTGTTTGGGCGTATCGCGCCATTTGGGGCCAGCTTGTGCCTGTCTTCGATTGGCTACGGCACGCTGACCACCTTTATTACCCTCTACTACCTCAATCGCGGCTGGGAAGGCGCGGCGTACTGCCTCTCGGTGTTTGGCGTGTGCTTTATTCTGTCGCGCCTGGTGTTTATCTCGGCGATCAGCCGCTTTGGCGGGTTCAACGCCGCCATCGCGTGCATGGTTATCGAGACCTTCGGCCTCACCTTGTTGTGGCTGGCGCCGTCCACCGGCGTGGCGCTCATCGGCGCTGGACTGACGGGTTTTGGCCTGTCGCTGGTGTATCCCGCACTGGGTGTAGAAGCCATCAAACAAGTGCCCAACAGCAGCCGTGGCGCTGGCTTGAGTGCATATGCGGTGTTTTTTGACCTGGCCCTGGCGATTGCCGGGCGTTGATGGGTTTTGTGGCGCTGAACCTGGGGTACGGCTGGATCTTCTTTTGCGCGGCATTGCTGTCGGTCACAGCGCTGGGCGTGACCTTGCTGCTTAAGCGCCGCGCTTACTGATCAGCGGTCTGCAGACCGGCACGCGTGGCCTGGCCGAGGGTGCGGGTGAAAAAGCGCCCGGCTTCCGAGATCAGGTCGCGGTGGATGCCTTCGCGGTCGACACCATCAGCGTCGGTGCAGATGGCCGGCATGGCGGCCAACTGGTCGCTGTCGCACGGCGCCATGAACACGAAGTGCCCTGCCCCGGCCAGCAGCTTGAAATTCGGCGGATCAGGCAATTTGCGCGCCAGGGCCTCGGCGTTCTTGTCCACGGCCACCAGCTTGTCACCGTCGCCGCTGTAGAGCAGCACTGGCACATGCACATCGGCCAAGGTGTGACGGCCGAACATCAGGCTCAGTGGCGCCATCAGCATCAAGGCGTGGATACGCGGGTCGGATTGCGGCTGCAAGTCGTCACGGTCCACCACCAGCTCGCCTTTGGTAGTGCAGGCGTCGCGGTCTTCCGGGCGTTCCTGGCAATAGCGGCGCAGGCGGTCGAAATCAGGCTTGGCGCCGGCGAGGATCAGCGCGGTTTCACCCCCGGCGGAATAGCCGATCACGCCCACCTGGTCAATATCAACAAACGGCGACAGCATCGGGTCCGCCAAGGTAGCGGTGATCGCTTCGGAAATCTGGATCGGCCGTCCATACAGATTGCTCAGCGTGCCCAGACGGCTGTGGTCCTTGTAGTTGTCGCCGGGGTGCAGCACCGCCACCACCACAAAACCTTTACGCGCCAGGGATGTGGCCAGGTCATGCAGGGCCAAAGGCGTGCCGGTGTTGCCATGGGACAGCATCAGCATCGGGAAACGGCCGATGGCAATCCTGGAATCTTCGGTGGCGGCGACGTGATAGGCGCCCAACTGCGTGGTGTGCTCTAGGCCGGTAGACGGGTAGAACGCCACGGCTTTCATGGGCTGCAGGTCGAGCGGATCAAGAAACGTCATGCGATGAAAGCCGACACTCCAATGGGGGTGCGGCGCGGGCGCGGCGTGCACTGAAATCAGGCCGCCGAGCAGGGAAAGAACCAGAACAGCACAAAGACGCATCATGGGGATGTCCACCTTTGCTGCGTGAGAACCGACATGTCGAATGAAAAGTCCAGGGTATTGAACCCATGCTTGCACAACCTGGGCCACATCAAAGGAGACAGCGGAGAAACGAAAAAACTCCGTATTCCGGTCGCGTTCAGGCAAACAGAATACAGAGTTTAGGCGCTCGGCTTCAGATTGAAACCGAGGAAAGGCGATATTTACATACGTTTTACGCGGCGGCGAACAATTGATCGTTGATCAGTACGTTAGCGTCGCTCAGGGACTTGCTGCGTACTTCATCACCGTAAGCCAGGCCTTCGGCCCGCACAATTTCGATGTTGGTGATGCCGAGGAAGCCGAACAGCAGTTTCAGGTAGCCTTCATGGGCCGCGCCCGACGCTTGACCAGCATGCAAGCCGCCAGCGGTGGATACGATGATGACTTTCTTGTTACCGCACAGGCCTTCCGGACCGGCTTCGGTGTAACGGAACGTCTGACCGGCGACGGCGATACGGTCGATCCAGGCTTTCAGCTGGGTCGGGATGGTGAAGTTGTACATCGGCGCACCCACCACAATGGCGTCGGCAGCGAGGAATTCAGCCAGGGACGAAGCGCTCAGTTCAGCTTCGTGCTTTTGCGCAGCGTCGCGCAGGTCAGCGGCGGTGCCCAACGCGCCCAGGGTGGCGCCGGAGAAGTGGTTGATCGCGTCGCTGGCCAGGTCACGGTAAGTCACTTCCACACCCGGCTCGGCCGCTTGCCAGGCCTTCACCACACCGGCGCTGAGCTGACGGGAAGCGGAGTTGTCGCCGAGGATGCTGGAATCGATATGCAACAGTTTCATGATGGATCTCCGAGGTGGGATCGACAGTGGCGATCAGATGGTGGTGATGCTACGCATGAAACCAATACTCGATAAGCCGCCTGTAATGCGATAGTTTGTCCCACTGACAGGACAATAGGCGCGCCATGCAAGACCTCAACGATCTCTACTATTTCGCCAAAGTCGTCGAAGCCGGCGGTTTCGCGGCCGCTGGTCGGCTGCTGGGCATTCCCAAGTCGCGGCTGTCGAGGCGGATTGCCGAGCTGGAAGAACGCCTGGGCGCCCGCCTGCTGCAACGCACCACGCGCCAGCTGACCCTCACCGCCGTCGGCGAGCGCTACCTGCGCCACTGCCAGGCAATGCTGCTGGAAGCCGAGATGGCCGATGAGGCCGTGGCCAGCATGTCCAGCGAGCCCCGTGGCCGGTTGCGGGTGACATGCCCGGTGGGGTTGGCACAGAACATCATGCCGGATGTGGTCGCTGGATTTCTCGCCGCGCATCCTCAGGTTCAGCTGGAAATGACCCTGGTCAACCGCCGCGTCGATCTGGTGGCCGAAGGCATCGATGTGGCGTTGCGTGTTCGCGAGTTGGGGGATGAAGACCCGCTGCTGGTCACCAAGCGCCTGCGCCCGGCCCAGACGGCCCTGGTTGCCAGCCCGAACTTCCTGCAAGGCCGCCACATCAGCACACTTGATGACCTCAAGCAGTTGCCGATACTCGGCGCGCTGGAGGCGGATCGTATGGTGCACCAACGCATCATCGACCCACAGGGCAACCCCCACGACCTGATCATGGAAGCGCGCCTGGGCGTGGATGACTTCAACGTGCGCAAGGCCAGTGCCATCATGGGCCTGGGCTTCACCGTGCTGCCGATGATGTATTGCGAGGAAGAATTGGCCAACGGCCACTTGGTGCAACTGCTGCCGCAATGGTCACTGCCGGGCGGCTGGTTACAGGCGGTGTACCCGCACCGGCGCGGCGTGCTGCCGGCCATTCGTGCCTGGATCGATTACCTGGAAGAAGGCTTTAAAAGCTGCGGAGACCGTCTGCTATGAAAATGACCGAAGCGCAAGTCGCCACCTTTTGCCTGAGCCTGCCGGGTGCGCGGGAGGACTATAAATGGGGCGGCGTGCGGGTGTTCTCGATTGCCGGCAACAAGATGTTCGCCCTGCAAAACCTGCGCGGTGATTCGCTGGCGTTCAAGGTCGACAAGGAGCTGTTCCTGGGCCACGTCGACCGTCCCGGCATCCACCCCGCGCCGTACCTGGCCCGTGCGCAGTGGATCATCATGAACACACCCTACCCGCTGGGCGCCGAGGAACTGCGAGGCTTGTTGCAGCGCTCCCACCAATTGGTGGTGAGCAAATTGCCCAAGCGCACGCAGATCGGCTTGTTGCTAGAGGACTGACAGCAACGTGCCGCCGAGGAACAACTGGTCCAACCAGAACACCTGGTGCAGCAGCACAATCGCCCAGAACAGCACCTGGAAAGACACTTTGCGTGTCTTGTGCCGGAACACCTGCTGGGCAATCAAAGCCCCCGGCCAACCGCCCGCCAGCTCCACAGCGTGGAGGATGTTTTCCGGGGTGCGCCAGCTGTCGGTCTGCGCCTTGCGTTTGTCACTCCAGTACAGGAAAAACGCGATCACGCTGACCACGCCATAGGCCGCCAGCGGGACCACGGTTTCGCCGCGTTGCCACACCAGCACCGACCCCAACAGCGGCGACGCGAACAACAGCACAAAGAGCGCCGCCTTCAAGCGTGGGTGCTGGATGCTCATGCCTTGGCCGCCGCCCAGTCGATCCAACCGAACTGCCAGGTCGCCAGGATCAGCAGGCCAAAGCCGATGCGGTACCAGGCAAACGCCGCGTAGCTATGGCTGGCGATGAACTTGAGCAGGCCCTTGACCGCGATCATCGCGAAAATGAACGAGGTGACAAACCCGATGGCAAACACCGGCAGGTCCGCCGGCTGGAACAGGTCGCGGTACTTGTAGCCCGAGTACAGCGCCGCGCCAACCATGGTCGGCATGGCCAGGAAAAACGAGAACTCGGTGGCCGTCTTGCGCGACAGGCCGAACAGCAGGCCGCCGATGATGGTGGCACCGGAGCGCGAGGTACCGGGGATCATTGCCAGGCACTGGGCAAAGCCGACCTTGAGGGCGTCTTTCCAAGTGATGTCATCGACCGTTTCAGCATGCACGGTATGTTCGCGCCGCTCAGCCCACAACATGATCACCCCACCCACCACCAAGGCGGACGCCACCGTGATCGGGTTGAACAGGTAATGCTTGATCGCGTTCGCGAAAATCACCCCCAGCACCACTGCCGGTAGCACGGCGATGATCAGGTTCACGGTGAAACGCTGGGCATTGCGCTGAGTCGGCAAACCGACGACCACGTCCAGGATCTTGCGGCGAAACTCCCAGACGACGGCCAGAATGGCACCCAACTGGATAATGATATTGAACGCTTCGAAGCGCTCACCACCGAAGCCAATCAAGTCGGCGACAATGATCTGGTGGCCGGTGCTGGAAATCGGCAGGAACTCCGTCAGCCCTTCCACTACACCAAGAATCAATGCCTGAATGGCGGTCCAAAAATCCATGCTTCCCCCAAAGGTCATGCGCGGTGGCATGCCTCACTAGTCTTTTTTAATGGTTCACTGACGACGCGCGCGCTGAAGGCCCAATGTTGATGATGGTCAACACCGGCCTGCAAAAATGCTGTGAAAATCAGGCAGTACTCAGGTTTTCCGATTACAGGCCGAAAGCCTATCAGACAAGGCGTAAAAGTCGATGCGACGCCCACAATTATAAAAAGCCCGGAGTGCCAGGACGATGAACAGTTTGCGCAATATGTCGATCAGCCGACGCCTCTGGCTGATCCTGATAGTCGCCGTGCTGATGCTGCTGACCCTGGGTTTGCTGATGCTCAAGCAGATCCACGACGACCTTTACCAAGCCAAGCGACAACAGACCCAACATGTGGTCCAGACCGCCAGCGGGATCCTGACGTTTTATCACGGCCTGGAAACTACCGGCGTGATGACTCGCGACGCGGCCCAGAAACAAGCCCTGAGCGCGGTGCGCGGGTTGCGTTACGACCACGACGACTATTTCTGGATCAACGACCTCACGCCCGTGATGATCATGCACCCGGCCAACCCCAAGCTCGATGGCCAGAACCTCTCGGCCATCCGCGATCCCGATGGGTTTGCGGTGTTCAACGAGTTCGTGAACCTGGCGAAGACCAAGGGCGCCGGCATCGTCAACTATCGCTGGCCCAAGCCCGGCGCACAGCGCCCGTGGCGAAGACTTCCTATATCCAGCTGTTCGAACCCTGGGGCTGGATTATCGGCTCCGGCGTGTACGTGGACGACGTACAGGCCGAGTTCACCGGCCAGGTCTGGAAAGCTTCAGTGGTCGGCCTGGTCATTGCGCTGGTGATGGGTCTGCTGGTGTCGCTGATTGCGCGCAGCATCGTGCGTCCGTTGCAGGCGGCGGTGAACGCCATGGGCAATATCGCCAGCGGCGAAAGCGACCTGACCCGCAGTCTCGACACCCACGGCCGTGACGAAGTCACCCAACTGTCCCAGCACTTCAACAGCTTCACCGCCAAGCTGCGCCAGGTGGTGAGTCAGTTGCAGGTGTGCGCCAACGCCTTGGGCCAGTCCTCTACCGAGCTGGGCAACAACGCCAGCCAGGCCCACGACCGCAGCCAGCAGCAGTCGCAACAGATGGAGCTGGTGGCCACTGCCATCAACGAAGTCACTTACGGCGTGCAGGACGTGGCCAAGAACGCGGAACATGCCGCCAGCGAAATGCGCGATGCCCAGGCCCAGGCGCAACAAGGCCAGGTCAATATCGACGGCAGCCTGCAACAGATCGACCAGCTCTCCAGCACCATCAGCCAGGCCGTGGAAGTGATCCGCACGCTGTCCAGCGAAAGCACCCAGATCGGTGGCGTGCTGGAAGTGATCCGCTCCATCGCCGACCAGACCAACCTGCTGGCCCTGAACGCCGCCATCGAAGCCGCCCGCGCCGGGGAGCAAGGCCGTGGGTTTGCGGTGGTGGCCGACGAAGTCCGCCTGCTCGCCCAACGCACACAGAAGTCCACCGCTGAAATCCAGGCGATGATCGAGCGCCTGCAAGGGCACTCGGAAGCGGCGGTCAAGGTGATCAGCGACAGCCATAGCGCCTCGCAACTGACCATCGAGCAAGCGGGCCAGGCCGGCGCCAGCCTTACCGCCATCGGCCAGGCACTGCACAACCTCAACGGCCTGAACGCGTCGATTGCCAGTGCCACGTTGCAACAGGCCCATGTGGTGGAGGACATCAACCAGAACGTTACCCAGGCGGCGGGGTTGTCCCACAGCACGGCGTTGGCGGCGGAGCAGTCCAGTGTGGCCAGCGCGCATTTGCGCGGTTTGAGCGAGCAACTGGACGGCCTCCTGCGCCAGTTCAAGGTCTAACCCTGTCAAGGGATATGTGGTGAGCGGGTTTGCACCCCTCACCACAACAACACCCGACTCCAACAGGCTAGCGTCTTTGGTTACAATCACCGCCCTCTCCCACTCCCCCAAGGAATCACCATGTCCGGGCTTGAACTGTTCGCCGCTGCCCTGGGGGTGATCGCTGTCTGGCTCACGGTCAAGCAAAACCCCTGGTGCTGGCCCATCGGCCTGGTGATGGTGTTGCTGTACACCTGGGTGTTCTACGACGTGAAACTCTATTCCGACATGCTGCTGCAAGTGATCTACGCCGCGCTGCAAGTCTATGGCTGGTGGCAGTGGACCCGTGCCGGCGAGGTCAGGCAGGGCCGCCAGGTCACGAGCCTGGGCGCGCCGGCAATCATGACCAGCCTGGCGATCGGCGCGGTGGGCAGCCTGCTGCTCGGCGCCGCCATGGCCCACTGGACCGATGCCGCGCAACCCTGGCTCGACGCCGCCCTCACCGGCTTCAGCCTGGTGGCGCAAATGTGGATGGCGCAGAAACGCGTGCAATGCTGGCCGTTATGGATTGCCGTGGATGTAATCTTCGTCGGGCTGTTCCTCTATAAAGGCCTGTACCTCACCGCCGGTCTCTATGCGCTATTCACCGTGATCGCCATACAAGGCTGGCGCGAATGGCGTGCCGATCCGGCGCTGCAACCATGAAGGTAGTGGTGCTGGCGGGGCCCGAATCCAGTGGCAAAAGCTGGCTGGCGGCTGAGTTGCATGCGCACTTCGGCGGGTTGATGGTCGGCGAATATGTACGCCATTTCATCGATCACCATCAGCGCGATACATGCCTGGCAGATATCCCGGCCATCGCCCGTGGCCAACTGGCCTGGGAAGACGCGGCCCGTGCCGAATACCCGCGCCTGCTGATCCTCGACACCCACCTGCTCACCAACACGCTATGGAGCCAGACCCTGTTCGGCGACTGCCCGGCATGGCTCGACGATGAGCTGCTGGCCCGTCATTACGACCTGCACCTGCTGCTCTCGCCGGAAGATGTGGAGTGGACGGCCGATGGCCAACGCTGCCAGCCGGAGCTGGAAGATCGACGCGAGTTTTTCCAGCAAAGCCTGGAGTGGATGCAGCAGCATCAGCAGCCGGTGGTGGTGATTCGTGGGGATTGGGAGGCACGCCGCGCTGCGGCGTTTGCGGCAGTGGAACACCTGCTTGAACCTTAACACTGCCTTACTGTGGGAGCGGGCAAGCCCCCTCCCACATTCGTCAGGCTTCAGTAGCCCAGGGACAGGCCCGTGTTACGACGTGGGTCGTTCGCACCATAGAAGCGATTGTTACCCACCGGCTTGCCACCCAATGCAGGCGCGCCCACCAGGATCGCCGCCAAATGGTTCGCATCCTGCGGCCCGGCAAACTTGTGACCCCAGCTTTCCAGAAGTTTCTGGGTGTCCGGGCTGACGGCAAAGGTCTCAAGGTTGGTGGTGTCCGGCATCCACTGCTGGTGGAAACGCGGCGCGTCCACGGTTTCCTGGATGTTCATCTTGTAGTCGATCACGTTCAAGATGGTCAGCAAGGTCGCGGTGATAATGCGGCTGCCACCCGGCGTACCCACCACCATCACGGCCTTGCCATCCTTGGTCACGATGGTCGGGCTCATCGACGACAGCGGCGCCTTGCCTGGGGCGATGGCGTTGGCTTCACCCTGCACCAGCCCGTACATGTTCGGCACGCCGACCTTGACGGTGAAGTCGTCCATTTCATCGTTGAGGATCACACCGGTCTTGCTCGCCATCACGCCCGCGCCGAACCAGTCGTTGAGGGTGTAGGTGACGGAGACCGCATTGCCCCACTTGTCGACGATGGAGTAGTGAGTGGTGTTGTTGCCTTCATGGGGCGAGACACCCGGTTTGATCGCCTGGGAATCCCCGGCCTTTTGCGGTTCGATGGCTGCGCGCAGTTTGGCGGCGTAGTTTTTATCCAGCAGATGCTCGATCGGGTTCTTCACGAAGTCCGGGTCGCCGAGGTAGCTGTTGCGGTCCACATAGGCGTGGCGCATGGCTTCGATCTGATAGTGCAGGCCTTGGGCCGAGTGATAGCCCAGGTCGGCCATCGGGTAGCCTTCAAGGATGTTCATGATCTGGCAGATCACGACGCCGCCCGAGCTTGGCGGCGGCGCGGAGACGACGTGGTAGCCACGGTAATCGCACTCGATGGGCGCCAGTTCACGGGTCTTGTATTTGTCGAGATCAGCCTGGGTGATGATGCCCTTGCCAGCCTGGCTGGAATCCACCAGGGCCTTGGCGACCCACCCTTTATAGAAACCGTCTGTGCCCTTGGCGGAGATTTCCTTGAGGGTTTTGGCCAGGTCTTTCTGCACCAGTTTCTGGCCGACCTGCATGGGTTGGCCGTTGTGCAGGAAGATGCCGCGCAGGTCCTTGTCTTTCTCGAACTCGCCGGTGGCGGTGTGCAGCAGGTCGATATCGCCTTGTTCCAGGGCGAAGCCGTTTTCCGCCAGCTTGATCGCCGGGGCAATCACCTGGGCGCGCTTGAGGGTGCCGTACTTGCTCAGCGCCAGTTCCATGCCCGACACGGTGCCGGGCACGCCTACGGCGAGGTGGCCCTTGGCGCTGAGGCCTTCGATGACGTTGCCGTCCTTGTCCAGGTACATGTTCGCGGTGGCGGCCAGCGGGGCTTTTTCGCGGAAGTCGAGGAAGGTCTTGCGTCCGTCCGCCAGTTGCACGGTCATGAAGCCGCCGCCGCCCAGGTTACCCGCCGCCGGGTACACCACCGCCAGCGCGTAGCCCACGGCCACGGCCGCATCCACTGCATTGCCGCCGGCCTTGAGTACATCCACGCCGACATGAGTTGCCAAATGCTGGGCCGTCACCACCATGCCATTTTCACCGGCCACCGGGGCCTGGGAAGCGGCCTGTACACCACTGACCGTCAACACCAGGGCAGTGGCAATCAAGGTACGGCTGAAGGGTTGGTATTTCATCCATGGCTACTCTAGTTGTTGAGACGCACCAAAATAGCCCGCCGCAGATTTAATCCCCAGCGCAATGGCGTTTTTATTACAGAACTTGTCGGTCATGGAACGGACCGAAAAAAGCCCATGCTATATTTCGCGCCCTGACTGTCGTGCAAGGCGCTTAGACATGGTGATCAAGAAGACCGGTATCCGTGCCCAACAGGCCGACCAGACCCGTGCGCGCATCTTGCAGGCGGCGATCAAGGTGTTCACCCGCGACGGCTATTCCGGCGGGCGCGTCGATGCCATTTCCAAGGAAGCCGACTCCAACGACCGCATGCTCTATTACTACTTCGGCAGCAAGGAACACCTGTTCGTCTGCGTGCTGGAGCACATCTACGAGCAATTCAACCAAGCCGAAAGCAAGCTCAAACTGGACCTGGCGGCACCGGTGCAGGCCTTGCGCGACCTGGTGGCGTTTATCTGGAATTACTACGTCAAGCACCCGGAGTTCGTGGCGATCCTGAGCATCGAAAACCTGCACCAGGGCAAGCACGCCAAGCAGTCGGGAGAGATGCGCAGGCTGTCAGGGGAAGCCGTGGGCGTGCTGCGCCCGATCATCGAAGCGGGCCAGGTTCAGGGCCTGTTCCGTCAGGATGTAGACCTCAAGCACGTGTACTTGATGATCGCCTCGCTGTGCTACTTCTATAACTCCAACCGCCATACCCTCAGCTCATTCCTGGGTGAGGACCTGGCGCACAAAGGGCAGCAGCAGGATTGGCTGGTGTTTATCACCGATCTGGTGCTGCGCGGCGTCACACCGTTTCCCCTGGCAAACTGAGGTCTGAATGTGGGTTCAGTGAGTGCCGGGGTTGGCTCGCAGGTGCGCCACCTTCTGCTCCACGCCCTTCCAGGCCGGTGCATTCGGCGCAAATTGCCCGCGCAAATACGCAACCAAATCCGTGACCTGGCTATTCGACAAACTGTCCCTGAACCCCGGCATATACCCCAAGTCCCGGGTCGCCGGATTGCTGATCCCCTGCAAAATCACCTTGATCAGATTGTCCGGCTGATCGCTGTGCACATTGGTATTGCTGGCCAGTGACGGGCTGACCCCAAACAACTTCGGCCCCAAGCCATCGGCATGGCAGGCCCTGCACGAACCTTCGAATACGCGCCGGCCATTGGGGTTCGGCACCGAGGTCGCCACCTGCACTTCGGCAACGGCTTCACCCTTCAACGAAGCCAGGTACACCGCCATCGCCCGGATATCCGCCTCGGGCAGTTTCGCCAGCTCACTCACCACCGGTCCCATCGGCCCCGCCGCCACACCATGGGCTTCGGAGTAACCCGTGCTCAAATAGCTGAACAGTTGATCCTCGGTCCATGGCGTCGGCGCCTTGGACAACCCGTTCAACGCCGGTGCCTCCCAGCCATCCACCACCCCACCGGCCAGAAACGCCTTGCCGCCCTTCTCCGCGCCCAGCAGGTTGCGCGGCGAGTGGCACGCGGCGCAGTGGCCCAGGCCATTGACCAGGTAATTGCCACGATTCCATTGCTCACCGCGCTCCGGCTGCGCGGTGATTTCACCGCGCCACAGATTCAGTGCATTCCACCCTGCCATCAACGGCCGCAGATTGAATGGAAAGCCCATCGCATTCGGCGTCGGGGCCTGGCTCACCGGCGCGTGGGACATCAGGTAGGCATACAGCGCCTGCATGTCGGCATCGTTGATGTTGCGGAACGCCGTGTACGGAAACGCCGGGTACAGGTTGCGCCCGTCGCGACCAATGCCATCGCGCATCGCCCGCTCAAAGGCCGGGTACGACCAGGCGCCAATCCCCGTCTGCACATCGGGGGTGATATTGCTGCTGTACAGCGTGCCGAAGGGTGTTTCCATGGCCAACCCACCGGCGTTGGTCGCGCCGCCCGGCGCCGTGTGGCACACCGCGCAGTCACCCAGGGCCGCGAGCAAGCGCCCGCGTTCCAGGGTGGCCTTGGACCAGGTGCCGGCGCTGGGCGGTGCGATGGGTGCGATTTCACTGTGAAACGGCCACGCCGTGGCGAGCACTGCGCCCAAGGTCGCGAACAGTGCACCGAACCACCATTGCGACGCTTGTGCGGCGACTTGGCCGGCTCGCCCAAGGTGCCGGCGTTCAATGCAGCCAACACCCGCTCCGGGGTGATCGGCAACTCGCGAAACCGAATCCCGGTGGCGTCATAGATCGCGTTGGCAATCGCCGCCGCACTGGGCACCGAGGCCGACTCACCCGCGCCCATGGGCGGCTGGTCCTGGCGCGGCATCATCAACACGTCAATCTGCGGCACTTCGGGGAAGGTCAGGATCGGGTAGCCACCCCACTCCTTGCTGGCCACAGTCGACTCTTCAAATGTCACCCGTTCCTTGAGCACGCGGCTGGTGGACTGGATCACATTGCCGTGGATCTGATGCTGCACCCCCGCCGGGTTGATCATCATCCCTGAGTCGTGGCCGATCACCACCCGCGTCACCGACACATCGCCGGTGTGCTTGTCGATGGCCACGTCCGCGACCCACGCCGCCCAAGCCGCGCCGAAACCGGGGAACTTGCTGTGGATGTAGCGCGCATAGGCAAAGCCACGACCACGCAGCACATGGTCTTCATTGGCGGTTTGCATCGGCGCAGTGCGCGGTGACCAATTGGCGCGTTCGGCGGTGGATTTCACCAACTCGATAGCGCGCTCATCCTTGAGGTAGCGCAGGCGATATTCCACCGGGTCGACGCCAGCGGCGAAAGCCAGTTCGTCGATATAGGATTCATGGGCAAAGGTGTTGGGCAGCGCCGATACGCCGCGCATCCACGAGGCGCGCACGATGGGCGCCATGTCGTTGATGGTCACGCGCAGGTTGTCGATGTCGTAGGGCGGGATCGAAGTGCGGTCACCCATCTCGAACATCGCCGCCACCGGCTCGACGCGCCCGGTGAGCAGCAGCGCGAGGGTCGGCGCACCGTTGGAGGGGTAGCTGGTTTCAAAGTCGTAGGCCGCGATGCTGCCGTCGGCATTCAGGCCGCCGTCCACCTCCATCAATTGCGCGGTGCCCTTGGGTTCCCACAGATGTTCCTGTTCGCGGGTCAGTTGCACGCGCACCGGTTTGCCCACGGCACGGGACAGCAGCAAGGCGTCGGCGCACACGTCATCGGCGCAATTGCGCCCGTAGCAACCGGCGGCTTCCATGCGGATCACGTCGATTAGCGCTTCATCGCACTCCAGCAGCCACGCCAGATCGGCGCGCAGCAGGTGCGGGTTCTGGCTGCCGGACCACACGCGGCTGCCCGTGGCTTGATAGTCCGCGACACCGCAGGACGGGCCGATGGAGCCATGCATCTGATACGGCCACAGGTACGTGCGCGGCATGCGCTGGGCGGCGTTGGCCAGGGCTTCGTCGACGTTACCCTGGTCAAGCACCGTGCGGCGCACGCGGGGGTTGTCGCGGATGGCCTGTTCCACGTCGCTCATGTCGGGCAACCCGTCGTTCCAGGGTTTCCACTCCACGTGCAGCGCTTGGGCGGCCTTGATTGCCTGCTCTTCGCGCAGCGCCACCACGCCGACAAAATCACGGATCACCACCACCGCGACAATCCCGGGGATGTGCGCGATGGAGGCTTCATCCACGCGCAGCAGGCTATTGCCGACGAACTCCCCGCAATCCAAACCGGCATACGGTGGGCGAATCACCCGGCCGTGCAGCATGCCCGGCACGCGCATATCGTGCACGTAGGTCAGTTCGCCGGTGGCCTTGCCGGGGATATCCACCCGCGCAGCGCCCTTGCCGACCAGGCGGTAATCTTCAATGGCCTTGAGCGGGGCATCGCCGCTGATGTGCAGTTGGTCGTGCTGGCCGCTGACCAGTGCCGCATACGTGGTGCTGCGCCCGTCCGCCGCCTGGATCACACCGGCTTCTACCTTGAGGCTGGCCGTGCTGACGCCCCAGCGCCCCGCCGCACGGGCCAGCAAAAAGCGCCGCGCCTCTGCCGCCGCATTGCGCAACGGCACCGCAGAAATCTGCAACGTCGCGCTGGCAATGGTCGCGCCCTGGTTCGGCACGCGCTCGGTGTCGCCGAGCACCATCTTCACTTGCTCCAGCGTCAGGTCCAGTTCTTCGGCGACGATCTGCGCCAGCGACGTACGAATGCCGGTGCCCAGGTCGACGTGACCATTAAAGGCGTACACCAGGCCGTCATCGTTCACCGCGATAAACAGCCCCAGTTCCTTGGGTTTGACCGTGGGTGTGCCGCCCTTGGCCACCGGGCCCGACGGTGGCAGCACGTCATCGACGATCAACAACACACCGGCCTTGGCCAGCCACTGGTCTCGGGAAAGGGTCATGGTCATCCCTCAACATTCATGAGGCGCGCAGCACGCAGCACGGCACGCAGGATTTCGATATGGGTGCCGCAGCGGCAGAGGTTGCCCGACAGTTCATTACGGACCTGGACTTCGCTGGGGTTGGGATTGCGGTCGAGCAAAGCCTTGGCGGTCATGATCATGCCGTTGAGGCAGTAGCCGCATTGTGCGGCCTGCTCATCGATAAACGCCTGCTGCACCGGATGCGGCGCCTGGCGCGTGCCCAAGCCTTCGAGGGTGACAATCTCGCGCCCCACGGCGCCCGACAGCGGGAACACACAGGCACGGGCCGCCACACCATCGATGATCACGGTACAGGCACCGCACTCGCCCAGGCCGCAGCCGTATTTGGGGCCGTTGAGTGCCAGGTCATTGCGCAGCACCAGCAACAGCGGGGTATCCGCCATGGCCGTGACTTCGTTGGGCTGGCCGTTAACCTTAAGCGTTACCGTGGTGTGCTGGCTGATCATGCGCTTCGCCTGTGACAGTTGATGAAGTGCCTACTACATAAAATAGTCAAAAAAAAGCGTCGCGCACCTGGGGCCTCGCGACACACTCGACTGATGAAGTGGCTACTACACGAACTTAGAGCAAAAACGGTGCCAGGGATGCTTACTCCTGGGGCTCGTCGATCATCTTGCGCAACAGAAACAACACCGCTACGCGCTCGGCGGGGTTGAGGTTGCTCATGGTCAATTCGCTGATCTGCGCGGCGCGGGGGGCGGTTTGGGCGACCAGTTCGGCGCCGGCGGCAGACAGGTCCACCACCACTTTGCGCTTGTCCTGTGGGTCGGGCTCCAGGCTGATCAGTTCCTTGGCCTTGAGCCGCTCGACGATGCCGCGAATGGTCGCCTGGTCCACGGCGGTGGCCTTGACCAGCTCGGTGAGGGAACTTGCACCGTGATCGCGCAGCGCGCACAAGGTGACGAATTGCACGGCGGTGAGCTGGGAGTCGCCGACATTCTGCTGAAAGATCGCCAGGTGGCGCTGGTAGGCCTTGCGCAGCAGGTGGCCGACTTGCTCAGAGAAAACGTAGGAATCAGGCACGGCGGGCTCGGTGGTGGTGGGTATTGGGGAGGCATGATGGCGGGCTTGGTTGAGGTTCTCAAGGTCTACACAATTGAAAGGTGGGAGGGGGCAAGTCGAA
>NZ_JADDUM010000003.1 GCF_015163715.1 Pseudomonas cyclaminis | reverse complement strand
GGCTTGCTCGCGAATGCGCTAGTTCAGTTAACGGTTCAGTGACTGCTACACCGCATTCGCGAGCAAGCCCGCTCCCACCTTTGATCTTCATTGCCAGTTGAGTTAGCGTCAAACCTGACCCAAGTAGCTGCAAGACACGAGGCACAGCATGCAAATCAAACTCGCCAACCCCCGTGGCTTCTGCGCCGGCGTGGACCGTGCGATCGAAATCGTCAATCGCGCCCTGGAAGTCTTCGGGCCGCCGATCTACGTGCGTCATGAAGTCGTCCACAACAAGTTTGTGGTCGAAGACCTGCGCGCACGCGGCGCGATTTTTGTCGAAGAGCTAGACCAGGTGCCGGACGACGTGATCGTCATCTTCAGTGCCCACGGTGTTTCCCAGGCCGTGCGTACCGAAGCAGCAGGCCGTGGCCTCAAAGTGTTCGATGCCACCTGTCCTCTGGTCACCAAGGTGCACATCGAAGTCGCACGCTACAGCCGTGACGGTCGAGAATGCATCCTGATCGGTCATGCCGGTCACCCGGAAGTCGAAGGCACCATGGGCCAATACGACGCCAGCAATGGCGGCGCCATCTACCTGGTGGAAGACGAGAAAGACGTCGCCAACCTGCAGGTGCACAACCCTGATCGGTTGGCCTTCGTGACCCAGACGACCTTGTCCATGGATGACACCAGCCGCGTGATCGATGCGCTGCGCACCCGCTTCCCGGCCATCGGCGGCCCGCGGAAAGATGACATCTGCTACGCCACCCAAAATCGCCAGGACGCGGTCAAGCAATTGGCTGACGAGTGCGATGTGGTTCTGGTGGTCGGCAGCCCCAACAGCTCCAACTCCAATCGCCTGCGTGAGCTGGCTGAGCGCATGGCCACCCCGGCGTACCTGATCGACGGTGCCGAAGACATGCAGCGCAGTTGGTTCGATGGCGTCCAGCGTATCGGCATCACAGCGGGTGCTTCTGCCCCGGAAGTACTGGTGCGTGGTGTTATCCAGCAACTGCACGCCTGGGGGGCTACCGGCGCTGATGAGTTGGCGGGACGTGAAGAGAACATCACTTTCTCCATGCCCAAGGAGCTGCGGGTTCGCTCACTGCTCTGAATGCCAGGGTGCCGGAGGCACTCCGGCACAACGCCTGCTCGGCGCTATCGCTGCGCAGGCTGACGCGCCCACTGGGCGCCAGCACCACCTGATGCAGGCTTTGCGCCGAATCCTTGGCGCAGATGTGCACAGTGCCGGCACGAAAACCTCCTCCTGAAAATACCGGTTCGCCCAACCCGCTGAACCGTACCTGGCTTTTGACCGGCCCATTACCGACTATGGGCACGCGCCCGCTCTCCTGGCGCTCCAGCAACACGGGGTTATCGTCGTCCAGGTGGCCGCGCCCGCTTACATCCACTATCACCCGCCAACCTCGGCTCCAGTCATCGTCCAGCGCGTGAATGACCACCGCACGGTTATGCGCGATGGCTTCAGTGCGCGCGAAGCGAAGTCCGTTGGTCAGCGATTGCGCCGCGCTTTGTCGCTGCTGTGACTCCAGCAGCCCGGCGAAACTCGGCACTGCCAGATGCGCCAGGATGCCGCTCACGATCAGTCCGAGCAGCAGTTCGATCAGGGTAAAACCTCGTTGTCCCATTGGTCGTCCCTCCGTGGACGTGCGTAGATAGCTGGTTGAGACATAGGTATAGCGCCCGGCGCGGAGTGCCGAATGATGGCCTTCATGTCCAAAGTATTTCCCTTTGTTCCATCGGCGGCGCGGGCGAAAAACCGACGCTAGTCTTGGGTCGCACCGCAGGATTTTCCTGCTTTTTTGGCCTTCGACACGGATGACGACGGTAATGCTTGCCTCCCTGAATACCCGTTTTCCCCACGCTGTTGCGCGACATCAAATCGGCATGACGTTGATTGAGGTCCTGGTAGCGGTGCTGATTCTCGCTGTCGGCCTGTTAGGCGCGGTGGTGCTCCAGCTCAATGCCCTCAAATACACCGACAGTTCGAGGATGACCAGTCAGGCCAGTTTCATTGCCTACGATATGCTCGACCGAATCCGCGCCAATTCCGGCGCCGACTACTCATCGCCTGGGGGGGTAAGGGCTCCGGCCACTGCCGCGACTGCCAGTGTGCGTGACCTGGACCTGCATGATTTCGACGCCAATATTCGCGGTTTTGCCGGGGAGAGTGCCAAAGGCTCCGTGGCGATCAGTGCAAATGAGGTGACGGTCAGTATCAGTTGGGATGACCGCTCGAGTTCAGACATCCCTGATGCGCGGGAAACCTTCACCCTGACCAGTCGTATCGACCCAGGGCCAGAGGTGACGCAATGAGGCCTGTGGCGAGGGGTTTCAGCTTGATGGAGTTGTTGCTGGCCCTGGCAGTCGGTTTGGTGCTGGTGCTTGGGGGTAGCCAAGTGGTGATCGGTTCCCGAATGACCCACGCCAGCCAGCAGGCGGCCATGTTGCTGCAGGACGACGCCCGGTTTGCGTTGGGCAAGATGCTCCAGGATATCCGCCAGGCGGGCATGTTTGGCTGTATGGCCACTGCGTTTATCGACAATGCCCCGCCGGCCTTTGATCGGCCGGTTGGCTGGAGTGCCGGGGGCGGGTCAACGTCGCTGACACTGGTAACTGCGGACGTGGGTGATGGCGGTGGCAAGCCTGACTGGACGGTGTTGTCAGACTGCACGGGTACGGCCTATGCCTACGGCGGGCACTCACCGTCGCCAGTTCCCGGGCAGATTCGCTTTGCCATGCGCCAACTTACCTACACCTTCGAGGCCGGCCAGTTAAAGGTCAGCACGCCTGCTGCGCCGGCCAGGGCAGTGTTGGTGGAGAACGTGGGGGCGTTCGATCTCAGTTTCGGTGTGGCGGCCAGGCCGACATCGGCGCAGGTAGTGCGCTACGACGCCATGCCGTCTGACGAGTCGTTGATCCGCAGCGTGCGCATCCGCATGACGCTGCGAGACCCGACCGGCCGGGTGAAAGATCAAACCTATAGCGTCGTGGCGGCGCTGCGTAACCGTGTGGGGTAGGGCGATCATGGTGCTTACTGCCGGTATTTCTTTGCAGCAGAGGGGGATGGTGCTGCTGATAAGCCTGGTGTTTTTGCTGCTGTTGTCACTGATCGGCTTGTCGTCAATCCAAGGTGCGGTGGCCCAGCAAAAGATCAGCGGCAGCCTGTGGCAACGAAACCAGTCGCTTCAAAACGCCGAAAGCGGCTTGAGACTGGGAGAGCAGGCGGTGCAGCGAGCGGGTGTCGGGTGGCCGCAGTGCCGCTCGATTGTTACTTGCGCGCCGCCGGACGAGGCGTTTTCGCTGGTGGCTGCAGGAACGAACCCTGTTTCGGCAGTGACCTGGGTTTCCGTCAGGGGAGGGCTCTACGGCATTCAAGCCTTGGGTCCTGGCGTAGGGCTGGCGCATCTGCCACCCCATGCCTCGGCGGCGGCTTACCGGGTGACGGCGGTCGGGTTCAGCGGCCAGTCGCGCACGGTATTGGAGACTGTATATGCGCGGTTGGAATTGGAAAGTGGCCCGCGGTTTCGGCGGGCGTCATGGCGACAGCTTCAATGAGGAGCAGTGAAATGAGCATGGACTGCCGGGGGTTTACCCTGATCGAGTTACTGATCGCCGTGGCGATCATCGCGTTTCTGGCCGGGATCGCTTACCCGGGGTACACCCGTCATGTAAAAAAGGTGTATCGCGCGGAAATTGTCGCGCTGCTGACGGAGCAAGCTCAGCACCTTGAGCGTTTTTATACGAGGAACGGCACTTTTATTGACGCCAGCGGCGTCAGCACAGGCAATGATCGCTATAGAATCACCGCTGTATTGAACCCTCAGGATTTCTACCTGGTCGCTGGGCCGGGCGTCGATTCGTTGATGGCGGGTGACCCTTGTGGTGACTTCAGCCTTAGCAGCACGGGTGTGCGGGCCAATCCGGGGGCAGCACCTGAAATGTCGCGCCAGACATGCTGGGGGCAATGATGAGTGTGCTGGATGATTGGGCGCCAGGTGCGCTTGTTCCTATTTATCGGCTGGATCGAATGATGGCTAAGCAACAGCAAGTGGTGATTGTCGGCGGCGGAGTCATTGGCCTGCTGACCGCGTACAACCTGGCGAGCCAGGGGCAGGCGGTGGTCCTGTTGGAGCGTGCCGGTGTGGGGCAGGAGTCTTCATGGGCGGGCGGTGGCATTGTGTCGCCGCTGTATCCTTGGCGCTACAGCCCGTCGGTCACTGCATTGGCCCACTGGTCCCAGGATTTTTATCCACAGTTGGCTGAGCGCCTGTTTGCCGCCACCGGCGTCGACCCGGAGGTTCATACCACCGGCTTGTACTGGCTGGACTTGGAAGATGAGGCCGAGGCGCTGGCATGGGCGGTCCGTGAGGATCGGCCTCTAGGCAAAGTGGATGTGTCGGCCGCCCATGATGCGGTTCCGGTGCTGGGTGGCGGGTATTCCAGCGCGATCTATATGGCTGACGTGGCCAATGTGCGCAACCCTCGCTTGGTCAAATCCCTCAAGGCTGCGTTGTTGGCACTGCCTGGCGTAACTGTTCACGAACAGTGTGAAGTCACCGGATTTCTCCTGGAGCGCGACAATGTGGTGGGCGTGAACACGGCAGAAGGGCCGATTGTGGGGGATCAAGTGGTACTGGCAGCAGGCGCGTGGAGCGGTGAGTTGCTCGGCACGCTGGGCTTGGTGCTGCCGGTGGAGCCGGTCAAGGGGCAGATGATTTTGTACAAATGCGCCTCGGACTTCTTGTCGAGCATGGTCCTGGCCAAGGGCCGTTACGCCATCCCCCGGCGCGACGGGCATATCCTCATCGGCAGCACGCTGGAGCATGAGGGGTTTGATAAGACGCCGACCGAAACGGCGCTGGAAAGCCTCAAGGCCTCGGCAGTAGAACTGATTCCTGCCCTGGCCGACGCCGAAGTAGTGGGGCATTGGGCCGGTTTGCGCCCTGGCTCACCGGAAGGGATTCCCTATATCGGCCAGGTTCCCGGTTTCAAAGGCCTTTGGCTCAACTGCGGGCATTACCGCAACGGCTTGGTGCTGGCGCCGGCGTCCTGTCAGTTGTTTGCAGACTTGCTGCTGGGGCATGCGCCGATCATCGACCCGGCGCCTTACTCGCCTGAAGGTCGCATCAGCGCTGTATAGACTTCGGCCCTTGCTCCAGATGCGCCTGGGTGCAATACCACTCCTGGCGCGAGCTTAGGGCGCGATCCTGTGGCAGGTGCACGCCGCAGTGGGCGCAACGCACCATCAACGCAGCGTCAGGCTCGCTGGTGCGTTGCTGCTTGGCGGCCGGGCTTTTGAATTTGCGCCAGAACCACACCGCGGCAGCAATAACGGCAATCCAGAACAGAAGACGAAGCATGATGGGCGGTTTCTCGATAAGGAATGCGCCAGTTTAGCCAAGGACGTGGCAGGCGCACAGCGCAATAATACTGCCCCATAAAAAAGGAGCCCCGAGGGGCTCCTTTTTTGCGTTGCGTCGACAGATCAGTCGAACACACCGAAGGTCATGTAGCTGAACCACGAACGGTCCTGGTTGTTGCCCAGGGCCTCTGGCTCTTCTTCTTCGATCACGTCGCCGTTCTCGTCGTGCGGCTTGAGCTCCGACGGAATGGCTTCCTTGGCGTCCTGGTACTGTTTGATCACGTCCTGATTGGCGCGGGTTTCGCCCGGCGGCAACGGAGGGCGCGACTCGATCAGACCCAGGGTGTACTTGCTCAGCCACGAACGGTTGTCGGCTTCGGCAACCTGAGGCACGAACTGGCCGTCTTTCAGGCTAGGGTGATCCGGGTAGTTGAGCTTGAGGGTTTCCAGGCTGGTGTTGGCCAGGTCGTCCAGGTGCAGCCGCTGGTATGCCTCGGTCATCACTGCCAGGCCGTCACCCACGGAAGGGGTTTCCTGGAAGTTCTCTACGACATAGCGGCCACGGTTGGCGGCAGCCACGTACGCCTGACGGGTCAGGTAGTAGTGAGCTACGTGGATTTCGTAGGACGCCAGCAGGTTGCGCAGGTAGATCATGCGCTGCTTGGCATCCGGCGCGTAGCGGCTGTTCGGATAGCGGCTGGTCAGCTGGGCGAACTCGTTGTAGGAGTCGCGGGCAGCACCTGGGTCACGCTTGGTCATGTCCAGCGGCAGGAAGCGCGCCAGCAGGCCAACGTCCTGGTCGAACGAGGTCAGGCCCTTGAGGTAGTAGGCGTAGTCCACGTTCGGGTGTTGCGGGTGCAAGCGGATGAAGCGCTCGGCGGCGGACTTGGCAGCTTCCGGCTCGGCGTTCTTGTAGTTGGCGTAGATCAGCTCAAGCTGAGCCTGGTCGGCGTAGCGCCCGAACGGATAACGCGACTCCAGTGCCTTCAGCTTCGCTGTGGCGCTGGTGTAGCTATTATTGTCCAAGTCTTTCTGTGCCAGTTGGTACAGCTCGACTTCGCTCAGGTTTTCGTCGACGACGTCCTTTGTTGACGAGCAAGCAGCAGTCATGGCGAGGATGGCGATCAGCAGCAGGTGTTTCACTTGCATGGCGGCTTGCGTCCCTATGACGGCCGCTGTCTTGGGCGGGGCCGTCCTGTTATGATGAGCGCCCCGTTGAAAGCCTCGGGGCAAAAGACGCCGTATTTAACCACAAGCGCGCAGCCGAAACCAAAGGCTGTGCCACGCCTAGTCTGAGCATGTCCGATAAAATTGAACTTCGCGCAGAGGTGCCGTCCGAATTGGGCGGCCAACGCCTCGATCAAGTCGCCGCACAATTATTCGCTGAGCACTCGCGCTCGCGCCTTTCCGCCTGGATCAAAGACGGCCGCCTGACTGTGGATGGAGCGGTTATCCGCCCGCGAGACATAGTTCATGGCGGTGCGATTCTTGAGCTGACTGCCGAGCAGGAAGCCCAGGGAGAATGGGTCGCCCAGGACATCGAGCTGGATATCGTCTATGAAGACGACGATATCCTGGTCATCAACAAACCCGCAGGCCTGGTGGTTCACCCGGCGGCCGGGCACGCTGATGGCACCTTGCTCAATGCCCTGTTGCACCATATCCCCGACATCATCAACGTGCCGCGCTGCGGGATCGTGCACCGTCTGGACAAGGACACCACCGGCCTGATGGTGGTCGCCAAGACCATTCAGGCGCAGACGCAGCTGGTTACGCAGTTGCAGAGCCGTAGCGTCAGCCGGATCTATGAGTGCATCGTGATCGGCGTGGTCGTCGCGGGTGGCAAGATCAACGCCCCCATCGGTCGCCACGGCCAGCAGCGCCAGCGCATGGCGGTAATGGAAGGCGGCAAGCAAGCCGTGAGCCACTACCGTGTGCTGGAGCGTTTCCGTTCCCACACTCACGTGCGGGTCAAGCTGGAAACCGGTCGTACTCACCAGATCCGCGTGCACATGGCCCACATCAACTTCCCGTTGGTCGGCGATCCTGCCTACGGTGGCCGTTTCCGCATTCCGCCTGCGGCCAGCCAGACCATGGTCGAATCGCTCAAGACGTTCCCGCGCCAGGCACTGCATGCACGCTTCCTGGAACTGGATCATCCGACGAGCGGTAAGCGCATGAGCTGGGAATCGCCACTGCCGGACGATTTTGTCTGGTTGCTGTCGCTGCTCAAGCAGGACCGCGAGGCGTTTGTCGGATGAATGACTGGCTGATACCTGACTGGCCCGCGCCGGCTCGGGTAAAGGCTTGTGTCACCACCCGTGCGGGTGCGTCAGCTTGGCGCCATTCGACAGCCTCAACCTGGGCGATCATGTCGAGGACAGCCTGGAGGCGGTCCTTGAAAATCGCCGTCGTCTCAGCGACGCCTTTGCTATTCAGCCGGCCTGGCTGCGCCAAGTCCACGGGGTGACCGTGGTTGAGGCCAATCCCGGCCACACGGCTGAAGCTGATGGCAGTTGGACCAGTACCCCTGGCATCGCCTGTACCGCTATGACCGCCGATTGCCTGCCCGCGTTGTTCTGCAACCGGGCGGGGACTCGCGTCGCAGCGGCCCATGCCGGTTGGCGTGGGTTGGCGGCCGGTGTGTTGGAGGCTGCTTTCGAAAGCCTGGAGACTGAACCTGCCGACGTAATGGTCTGGCTGGGGCCGGCAATCGGTCCGCAAGCCTTTGAAGTCGGCCCGGAAGTGCGTGAAGCGTTCATGCAGCAACTGCCGATAACGGCCGAAGCCTTTGTGCCGAGCCATAATCCCGGCAAGTTCATGGCCGACATCTATCAACTGGCCCGCCTGCGCCTTGCCGCACGGGGTGTCACGGCTGTTTACGGTGGGGGTTTGTGCACCGTGACCGACCCGCGCTTCTTTTCTTACCGGCGCAGCCCGCGCACCGGTCGATTTGCCTCCCTTATCTGGCTCGAAGGCTAGACTCTCCTGACTTACGTCAACTGTCCGTGGCTTGAATCTTCCAGAATCCACCCCATCTATAAGGGTATCTGGCAGGTTTCTTCATTCAGGAATGTTTTATAGCTCCGGCCTGCTCAAAAGGAAGGTGACTAATGCGTATTGATCGTTTAACCAGCAAATTACAGTTGGCGTTATCGGACTCCCAATCGTTGGCGGTAGGTCTCGACCACCCGGCCATCGAGCCTGCGCACTTGATGCAGGCACTTCTGGAACAGCAAGGTGGTTCTATCAAGCCCTTGCTGATGCAGGTGGGCTTTGATGTCAGCAGCCTGCGCAAGGAGTTGAGCAAAGAGCTCGACCAACTGCCGAAAATCCAAAACCCGACCGGCGACGTGAATATGTCGCAGGACCTGGCGCGCCTGCTCAACCAGGCCGACCGCCTGGCCCAGCAGAAAGGTGACCAGTTCATCTCCAGCGAACTGGTGCTGCTCGCCGCCATGGACGAGAACAGCAAGCTCGGCAAATTGCTGCTGGGCCAGGGCGTCAGCAAGAAAGCCCTGGAAAACGCCATCAACAACCTGCGTGGCGGCGATGCAGTAAACGACCCTAACCATGAGGAGTCGCGCCAGGCCCTGGACAAGTACACCGTCGACCTGACCAAGCGCGCCGAAGAAGGCAAGCTTGACCCGGTGATCGGCCGTGACGATGAGATTCGTCGCACTATCCAGGTCCTGCAGCGTCGCACCAAGAACAACCCGGTGCTGATCGGTGAGCCTGGCGTGGGTAAAACCGCGATTGCTGAAGGTCTGGCCCAGCGCATCATCAACGGTGAAGTGCCGGACGGCCTTAAAGGCAAGCGCCTGTTGTCCCTGGATATGGGCTCGTTGATCGCCGGTGCCAAGTTCCGTGGCGAGTTCGAAGAACGCCTCAAATCCCTGCTCAATGAACTGTCGAAGCAGGACGGGCAGATCATTCTGTTCATCGACGAACTGCACACCATGGTCGGCGCCGGTAAAGGCGAGGGCTCCATGGATGCTGGCAACATGCTCAAGCCGGCTTTGGCGCGGGGCGAGCTGCATTGCGTCGGTGCAACGACGCTCAACGAGTACCGTCAATATATAGAGAAGGACGCAGCTCTTGAGCGGCGCTTCCAGAAAGTGCTGGTAGAAGAGCCTAGTGAAGAAGACACCATCGCGATCCTGCGTGGCCTGAAAGAGCGCTATGAGGTCCACCATAAGGTGGCGATTACTGACGGTGCGATCATTGCGGCGGCCAAATTGAGTCATCGCTATATCACTGATCGTCAGTTGCCGGACAAGGCCATCGATTTGATCGACGAAGCGGCCAGCCGCATTCGTATGGAAATCGATTCCAAGCCGGAAGTGCTCGACCGCCTTGATCGGCGCCTGATTCAACTGAAAGTTGAATCCCAGGCCCTTAAGAAAGAAGAGGACGACGCGGCGAAGAAACGTCTGGAAAAACTCCAGGAAGAAATCGTGCGCCTGGAACGCGAGTACTCGGACCTGGAAGAAATCTGGACCTCGGAAAAAGCCGAAGTGCAGGGCTCTGCGCAGATCCAGCAAAAGATTGAGCAGTCCCGCCAGGAACTGGAAGCCGCTCGCCGTAAGGGCGACCTGAACCGCATGGCCGAATTGCAGTACGGGGTCATCCCGGACCTGGAGCGCAGCCTGCAAATGGTCGACCAGCACGGCAAGTCTGAAAACCAGTTGCTGCGCAGCAAGGTGACCGAGGAAGAAATCGCCGAAGTCGTCTCCAAGTGGACCGGCATTCCAGTGTCGAAAATGCTCGAAGGCGAGCGCGACAAGCTGTTGAAGATGGAGCACCTGTTGCACCAGCGCGTGATCGGCCAGGAAGAGGCGGTTGTGGCGGTGTCCAACGCGGTACGACGTTCGCGCGCCGGGTTGTCCGACCCGAATCGCCCGAGCGGCTCGTTCATGTTCCTCGGCCCGACCGGCGTGGGTAAGACCGAGCTGTGCAAGGCGCTGGCCGAATTCCTCTTTGATACTGAAGAGGCCATGGTGCGGATCGATATGTCCGAGTTCATGGAGAAACACTCGGTGGCCCGCCTGATCGGCGCACCACCAGGCTATGTGGGCTACGAGGAGGGCGGTTACCTGACCGAAGCTGTGCGCCGCAAGCCTTACTCGGTGATCCTGCTGGATGAGGTCGAGAAGGCGCATCCGGATGTGTTCAACATCCTGCTGCAAGTGCTGGAAGATGGTCGGTTGACGGACAGCCACGGGCGTACGGTGGACTTCGCAACACGGTGATCGTGATGACCTCCAACCTGGGCTCGTCGCAGATCCAGGAGCTGGTGGGGGATCGTGAGGCTCAGCGCGCTGCGGTAATGGATGCCTTGACTACGCACTTCCGCCCGGAATTCATTAACCGGGTCGACGAAGTGGTGATCTTCGAGCCCTTGGCGCGGGATCAGATCGCGGGCATTACCGAGATCCAGTTGGGGCGCCTGCGCAGTCGTCTGGCTGAGCGCGAGCTGTCGCTGGAGCTGAGCCGCGAGGCGTTGGATAAGCTCATCGCGGTCGGTTACGACCCGGTGTATGGCGCACGGCCTTTGAAGCGTGCGATTCAGCGCTGGATCGAGAACCCGCTGGCGCAGCTGATCCTGTCGGGCAGTTTTATGCCGGGTACCAGCGTCGAAGCCACTGTGGAAAACGACGAAATCGTCTTCCACTGAGCCTGAACAGCAGGCAAATAAGAGAAGGTCCCGCATCGCGGGGCCTTTTTTTTCGTTAGGGCGTTGAACTGTAAGGAAAAGGCTTGTAAAGTGCGCCCCGCAGCAACGTCAGCCCACGGGTTTCTTCTCCCCAAGAAGAAATCAGAAAGAAGCGCAAATCATTGTCTTAAAAGCAATTTAAAGGGTTGACAGGGGTTTTTAAGATTGTAGAATAGCGCGCCTCAGAGACGCTAACGTAGCGATACGGACAGGGTCGAAGAGGAAGGTTACAGAGCAGTAAAAGTTGTACTTTGAAATATGTAGTTCCGTGATAGCTCAGTCGGTAGAGCAAATGACTGTTAATCATTGGGTCCCAGGTTCGAGTCCTGGTCACGGAGCCAATTTCAAACCGGGGTATAGCGCAGTCCGGTAGCGCGCCTGCTTTGGGAGCAGGATGTCGGGAGTTCGAATCCCCCTACCCCGACCATATTAAAAATCCTCGTATCGAAAGATACGGGGATTTTTTTTGCCTGGAATTATCTCAAGCCCAGCACACAGCTGATGTGGGAGGGGCAAGTCCCCTCCCAGATTGAGTGAGTCCCCTCAGGGACCCTGTTGTCAGTGAAGTTTGAGTCGCGGCTCAGTCCCGCGCCCGATCTTGCTCCCCAGCATCAACATTGCAGTGCGGAAGAACCCATACAGCGCCATCTGGTGCATCCGGTACAGAGACACATAGAACATCCGCGCCAACCAGCCTTCCAGCATCACGCTGCCTGTCAGGTTGCCCATCAAGTTACCCACAGCGGAAAAGCGCGACAGCGAAATCAGCGATCCATAGTCGGTGTACTTGTAGCTCGGCAGCTCCTTGCCTTCGATGCGTAGTTTGAGCGACTTGGCCAGCAACGACGCCTGTTGGTGAGCAGCCTGGGCCCGTGGCGGCACATTGCGGTCGGTGCCCGGTTGCGGGCACGCAGCGCAGTCGCCGAAGGCAAAGATATTTTCGTCGCGGGTGGTTTGCAGTGTCGGCAGCACTTGCAGTTGATTGATGCGGTTGGTTTCCAAGCCATCAATGTCCTTGAGGAACGCCGGCGCGCGAATCCCGGCAGCCCACACCTTGAGGCTGGCTGGAATCACCTGGCCGCTGCTGGTGATCAGTGCGTCGGCGGTCACTTCACTCACCGCCGAGTTGGTCAGCACGGTCACGCCTAGCTTCTCCAGGGTTTTATGCACAGGCCCGCCGATACGCTCCGGCAGGGCAGGCAGCACCCGTGGACCGGCTTCGATCAAGGTGATGTGCATGTTTTCCGGCTTGATCCGGTCCAGGCCATACGCCGCCAGCTCATGGGCGGCGTTATGCAGCTCGGCCGCCAATTCGACGCCGGTGGCGCCGGCACCGACGATAGCGACACTGATCTGCTCCACGACATCGGTCTGTCCGGCATGGGCGCGCAGGTAGTGATTGAGCAGTTGCTGGTGAAAGCGCTCGGCCTGTTTGCGGGTATCGAGGAACAGGCAGTGTTGCGCCGCGCCCTCGGTGCCGAAGTCGTTGGTGGTACTGCCGACCGCAATCACCAGGCTGTCATAGCCCAGCACGCGCGCGGGCACCAGTTCGCGGCCCTCTTCGTCGAGGGTGGCGGCCAGTTGGATTTTTTTCTGCTCGCGGTCGAGCCCGCTCATGCGCCCCAGTTGGAACTCGAAGTGGTTCCATTTGGCCTGGGCGACGTAATTGAGTTCGTCTTCCGAAGAGTTCAGCGACCCGGCAGCCACTTCATGCAGCAGCGGCTTCCAGATATGGGTCAGGTTGGCGTCCACCAGCGTGACACTGGCGGTGCCGCGCTTGCCCAGAGTCTTACCCAGGCGGGTAGCCAACTCCAGGCCGCCGGCGCCGCCGCCGACGATAATAATACGATGGGTCATGGGGATATCTCGCAAGGCTAAAAGAAATCGGAGCAGTTACCCCCGCGAGCGCCAGGCAGCTCATAGCGTCAGGTAACTCAAAAGGCGGCTCAGCAGACCGAGCCCGATCACCACCGCCAGCACCACACCAAGGAGCAGCCACGGCCGGAAAGGCTTGCGCTCGACTCGGTTCTGGGAGAGCTGCAGGTACTCTTCGACATGCTGTTGGTCGTCGGGGTTCAGGCGGCTGGTCATAGAAGGCCTCGTCAGGTAGACGTTGCAAAAGGGTGCCACGTTACAGTCGGGGTGGGATCAGAGGCTGATGCCCACGTCGAACACTATGCTTCGCCCCAGGTTGTTGCGCAAGAAATCCGGCGCGTCCGGGTGGGCGAACAGCACCCGTGCAAACGTCGGTCCGACCAGCGACAGCGAGCGCCAGCCCTGGCGCAGATACTCGGTGGGCGGTGGAAAGTGGCTGTTGAGGTCCAGTACTTCGCGCTTGAGGCTGGTGAAGGCGACGATATCCAGCTCGCCCAGGTCCATCCCACGCTCTTTATAGTTGTGCGCTTTTTTGCGTAGTGTGGGCCCCAGGCGCAGCAGGAATTCATGGGCGGGAATGCGTCGCGGCTTGGCTTCGCGCCGAACCAGTTGGCTGAGGGAGAAGGCGCTGCGTCGGCGTAGCAATTCATCGCGCCATTCGTCGTTGAGTCGGCGCCCTTCATCCAGCACGAAAAACACCTCGAAACTGGCATCACGAAACAATACATCCGGCGGCTCTTGCCCCGCGGCGTGAAACTCTTCGGCGCGGTAGGGCACGTTCAAGCCTTGCAGCAGGCGCTGGCAGACCCAACGCTCACGCTCCCATTTGCGGGCATTGGACAGGAATGCGTTGGCTTGTTCGGCTGCTACGGTGAGCAGGCGCAAATAATCTGAGTCATCCATGCTTGCAGCTTAGCGTCCAAATGATGACTGCAGGAAGTCTCGCTGCAAAAGGGCGGTGTAGACTGACGACTCGACTTCAACTCCTGCGAAGAGGTGTCTGGTGAGCTCTTTTGCATTGGTATTTCACCCATGATCAGTGCCGCAGTGTTGGCGCCCGCAACCCTCGGCATCGGCTGGCTGCTGTACGCGCCGGTACTGCTGTGGGCCACTGCGCGTTCGCCGTGGGTTGAATTGTTCGCCGACCGGAGACGCCAGCATTTGCTGTTCGGTACGGTGTTCGCGCTGTTCATGTTGTGGCTGGTGCGGCGAGATTTCGATACCGGTGTGTCTTACCACTTTATCGGCATGACCGCCGTGACCCTGCTGCTGGATTGGCCCCTGGCAATCGTAGGGGGCTTTGCCGCCCAGTTCGGTTTGATGTTGCTGGGGCGCCAGGATCTGGCAGCCCTTGGTATCAACGGCTTGCTGCTGGTCGTGCTGCCGGTGCTGATCACCGAAGGTTGCGCGTTGCTGGTAGAGCGTGCGCAACCGCGCAATCCTTTTGTGTATATCTTCTGTTCGGGTTTTTTTGCCGCCGCGCTGTCGGCCTTGCTCTGTCTTCTGCTGGGGCTGGGTTTACTGTGGTTTGACGGTCGTTTTGCAATGCCCGAATGGCTGGAGGATTTTGTCGGCTACCTGTGGCTCATCATCTTCCCCGAGGCATTTATCAACGGCATGGTCATCAGCGCTCTGGTGGTGTTCTGCCCGGAATGGCTGGAGACCTTCAATCGCACCCGCTACCTCTCTGCGCCCTGGAAGGATGACGATTCGCAGCGTTGATCCAGATCAAATCCAGTACCAGCAAGCAGGCCCATGCTCAGCCAAATTTTAGATGAGTAAGGCGGGAGCACGGATCATGGGTGTGTATGAGTGGGCACGGCAGGAGTTGCGCAAAAGCCAGGATTCGGCGCAGGAAATCGGTTTCGACCCAGGCTTGACCCTGCGCGCCATGCTCAGTGCGGTGGTGCAGCAGAGCAAGGGGGTACGCAGTTTTGAAGACCTGGCCGACGAGCTGCAATACCTTGCAGAGAACCTCGACGACCAGCAGGAGTACGCCTTTATGCGGCCTTAATGGCGCGGCGAAAGGTCTTCGGAAAACAGCTCGTCTTCGGCATCCGGGGCCACGGGAATCTTGTGCTCTTCAGCGGCCCAGGCGCCCAGGTCGATGAGTTTGCAGCGGTCCGAGCAGAACGGCCGGTTGAGGTTGTCGGTTTTCCATTCCACGGGTGCGCCGCAGGTTGGCAGTCGACGGTCAAGGGTTGGCTCATGATCGGCCTCCACGCAAAGTAAGGTAAAAGTGGTGCAGTCGCTCGACCTCGCTGTGCAGCCAGGCGAGGTCCTGGTCATTGACCAGCACGTCATCGGCATGGTTCAGGCGGTCTTCACGGCTGGACTGAGCCTTGAGTATCGCCTGTACCTGTTGTTCGCTGATGCCGTCGCGCTGCAGGGTACGCTGAATCTGCAGCGATTGCGGCACGTCGATCACCAGGATGCGCTGGGTCATGCTGTATTGGCCGGATTCGATCAGCAGCGGCGACACCAGGATCGCGTAAGGCGAGCGCGCGCGCGCCAGGTGGCTGCGAATCTCCTCGCCGATCAGCGGGTGCAGCAAGCCTTCCAGCCATAGGCGCTCTTCGGGTACTTCAAAGATCAGCTTGCGTAACGCGGCGCGGTCCAACTGGCCGTCGGGCTGCAGCACGCCGCCGCCAAAGTGTTCGGCGATGCGGGCCAGAGCCGGCCGGCCAGGCTCGACCACCCAGCGGGCGGCGTGGTCGGCGTCGATCAGGTCGATGCCCAGGTCGATAAAGTGCTGGGCCGCCGCGCTTTTACCGCTGCCGATGCCGCCGGTGAGGCCAAGAATCCAGGGTGTTGCGACAGAGTTGGTCATCTGAAACCGACAGACTGCAAATAGAAGTCGGTTATTTGACCACCCCAGAGCAATGCAATCCAGCCGGCAATTGCCAGATACGGACCAAACGGCATCGGTGCCGACGCTTGGATTTTGCGCGCTCGCATCAGGATCAACCCGACAAACACTCCCACCAGCGACGACATCAACAGGGTCATCGGCAAAATCTGCCAGCCACCCCAGGCGCCGAGCAGGGCCATCAACTTGAAGTCACCGTGGCCCATGCCGTCCTTTCCGGTGACCAGCTTGAACAGCCAGAACACGCTCCACAGGCTCATATAGCCGATCACTGCGCCCCAAAGTGCATCGGGTAATGTCGTCAACAATTCAAAACTGTTGACGATCAACCCCAGCCACAGCAACGGCAGCACCAGCACATCCGGAAGCAACTGGTGGTTGGCGTCGATCAGGCTCATCGCCAGCAACCCCCAACTCAACACCAGCACTGCTGCAGCTTGCCAGCCAAAGCCGAAATGCCAGGCGACCCAGGCCGAGATCAGCGCGCACGCAAGTTCGGTTAACGGGTAGCGGGCGCTGATGGCGCCGTGGCAATGAGCACAGCGTCCCCGAAGTATCAGGTAGCTGAGCACGGGAATGTTTTCCCAGGGCCGGATGGGATGATCACAGTGCGGGCAGCAGGAATTTGGGTGCATCAGGTTGTAGGTCGACCCGGCAGGCTCGGCAGGCAAGCCGAGCACTTCATGGGCCTGGGCGCGCCATTCCCGTTCGAGCATTTTTGGCAGGCGCCACACCAGCACATTGAGAAAACTGCCGACGATCAGCCCCAGTACTGACGCAATCGCCACAAATGCCCAGGGGGACTCACTCAACAGCAGGTTCAAAATGCGCTCCCCAGTTGGAAGACCGGCAGGTACATGGCAATGACCAGCGCTGCGACGATACCACCCAGAACCACCATGATCAGCGGTTCCATCAGGCTGGCGAGGCTATCGACCTGGTTGTCCACGGCAGTCTCATAGTGGTTGGCGACTCTTTCCAGCATCTGTTCCAGCATGCCCGATTCTTCGCCGATTGCCGTCATCTGGATCGCCATGCCGGGAAACAGACCGCTGTTGG
This sequence comes from Pseudomonas cyclaminis, assembly GCF_015163715.1. Taxonomy (GTDB): domain Bacteria; phylum Pseudomonadota; class Gammaproteobacteria; order Pseudomonadales; family Pseudomonadaceae; genus Aquipseudomonas; species Aquipseudomonas cyclaminis. The sequence goes on along the minus strand of NZ_JADDUM010000003.1, from coordinate 20,444 downwards.
CCATGGATTGATTCAACTGCATGCCAGTGGATACATCTTGACGCATATGTTCGATTGCCTGTTTGAACGGAGCATTGCCCACGGCGCCGGCGACTGAGTCCAATGCCTGTACCAGTGGAACACCGGCGGCAAAGGTGGTGGAAAGCGTGCGGGCGTAGCGGGCCACGGCGGATTTTGTCAGCAGTTTGCCTGCCAGGGGCGCTTTCAACAAACCGGTGTCCAGCCAATAGCTGAAACCCGGCGATGACCGATAGGCCTTACGCAGCCCCATGGCTGCGAAGGCGATGCCCAAGACCAGCATCCACCAGGCTTGCTGCATGAACGCCGACAGGGCGATCACCTGCAAGGTAAACGCTGGCAGTTTGCCGCCGACCCCGGCGAACAGCGTCTGGAACTGCGGCACGACGTGGACCAGCAGTACGCCGGTGACCAGGCTGGCAACCACCAGGACCGCAATTGGGTACGTCATGGCCTTTTTGACCTTGGCCTTGAGTTGCTCACTCTTTTCGCGATGGATCGCCACACGTTCCAACAGGGTCTCCAATGCGCCGGCCTGCTCGCCGGCGGCTACCAGGTTGCAGTACAGCTCATCGAAGTAGCGCGGCTGTTTGCGCAGTGCGTCGGCCAGGCTGGCGCCAGCTGCGACCTGCTGTTTCAGCCCTTGCACCAGCTCACGCACGGCGCGGTTGTCGAAGCCTTCGTTGATGATGTCGAAGGCTTGCAACAGGGGAATTCCGGCGTTCAGTAGCGTGGCCAGTTGGCGCGTGAGCAGGGTGATGTCAGCCGCCTTGGCCGACTGGGCCAGGCCTGGCAGCAGCGGGAATTGCTTGCGCACGCGACCTGGGCTGATCCCTTGCAGCCGCAGTTGTGCCTTGACCAGGGCAGGGCTGTGCCCTTTGGTCTGCCCGGACACCCTGCGCCCTTTGCGGTTGATGCCTTCCCAGGCGTAAATCGTTGAGGCGTTGTTCATGTCGCGGTTCCGCATACAAGTCATCGAAGATTTATAGCGTAGTCAGGTGACGGATCCGGGCACGCCGATGGCGCTGGATAAAATGTCAGAATGTGCGTCTTGTGCGCGATTGACCGCTTGCGGGTGAGTACACTGGCGCCGCTGAAAAAAACGGGGTGCAGGACGCGCCTTGTCATGAGTTTTATTCTGGAGAGTGAATGTGATGAGTCAAAAAGGCTTTACCTTGATCGAGTTGTTGATCGTCGTGGCAATCATCGGCATTTTGGCCACCATCGGCCTGCCGATGTACACCACACACCAGGCCAAGGCCAAGTTCACTGCCGGCCTGGCTGAAATTGCCGCGTTGAAGGCCGGTTATGAGGACACTATCAACCAGGGCACCGTACCCACCCTGGCGTTGATCGGTGGCACCAGCCCTACCGCCAACTGCAAAATCGATGTGTCAGGCGACGTTGCTACGGGCGCGGGCTCCATCAGTTGCGAAATTCTCGACGCGCCAGCGCCGGTGCTGGGCAAGACCATCAGCCTGACGCGCAGCGCCACCACCGGTTGGAAGTGCACCACAACCGCTGAAGAGAAATATGCCGGCAAGGGTTGTGGCGCTGGCGGTGCATAACTGCTGAACCATCCACAGGGATTGGAGGTGGCCGATGGCGTTATCCGTACGGCAGCGAGGCGGGGCTTTCCTGGTAGCAGTGGTGTGCTTGCTGACGATTGGGATTTGCGCACCGTTCAGTGGGCATGATCTGCAGCGTGTAATGCAGATTGCCATTGGGGGCTGCGCGGTGCTGTATGGGTTGTCGGTCACCCCGCTTGAACCCTTGGTGGACAGGCACACGGCCTGGGGGCTGGCGCTGATTATTGCGCTGGGCCTGCTGTCTTCGGCGCAGGCCCATCAGCCGCTCTGGGCATTCACCGAAGTGGCGTTGCTGGTCAGCTGCGCGGCAATCGCCGCAGCGTTTGCCTTGTTCCGCCGTCACGGTGGTGGGGCGATGGATCGTGTGCTGATCCTGGTTGTGATGCTGCTATGCCTGGTCAAATCCATTCAATATCTGTACGCCGGCGCGCTGGTGATTACCAGCGGAGCGCTGACGCTGGACCCAGACCTGTTGCTGTCCGGCTTTTCCAACAAGCGCTTCTACGGTCAGTTCCAGACATTCACGCTGCCGTTACTGGCGCTTCCCCTGCTGATACCCAAAGTCTCCCGCACTGTGCGAGGCGCAGTGTTTGCGTTGTTGTGCGTCTGGTGGCTGATCGCGATCAGCGGGGGTACGCGAGGCACATGGCTGGGAATGGGCGCGGCGGGTTTGCTGCTGGCACTGCTGGGGCCTTGGGGGCGACGCTGGGTCGGATGGCAGTTGGCCGCTGTTGTCGGCGGGCTGTTGCTGTACTGGCTGGCGTTTACAGTACTGGCCGATCACCTGGGGATTGTGCGCTCCAGTGGTGCGGGTGATCGCCTCACCACCTCGCTGTCGGGTCGCGGTCCGATCTGGTGGCAGGCGTGGCATATGCTCGTCGAACGTCCGTGGTTGGGGTTCGGGCCGATGCATTTTGCCGATATTGCCAACACCATCGCCGCCCATCCACATCAGTCTGTTTTGCAATGGGCCAGCGAGTGGGGTGGGCCATCGACCTTGATCGTAGCTGCTTTGGCGTGGCGCGCTGGCTGGGCCACGTTTGGCGTACTGCGTGAGAGGGCTCTGTCCGCCGAGCGTGTTGACCTGATGCGCTTGTGCCTGTTTGCCGCATTGGTCGGCGCGTTAGTGCAGTCCATGGTCGACGGTGTGATCGTGATGCCTAATTCCCAAGTTTGGCTGGCGTTGCTAATAGGCTGGCTGATGGCCCTGCATGTGTGGCGTGCCCCGGCAACACCTGCACTGCCACTGGGCTGGGAGATATGGAAAGGACTTAGTGTACTGGCCGTTGGTCTGTTGATCGTGATTGCACTGCGTGACGTGCCTCACATCGCGCAAGCCCAGCAGCAATACCTGAACACCGAGGGTGATCACCTGCAACCACGCTTCTGGGCCCAAGGCGTGATCGCCCGCTGAGGGGCGTAAGTTGCCGGACGCCCGATGCGGTGCTAGCTTTAGCCCACCGCCCGTGTAGCTCAGTTGGTAGAGCAGCGCACTCGTAACGCGAAGGTCGCAGGTTCGATTCCTGTCTCGGGCATAAAGGCACTACTGCTTGTTTTAGATGCAATGTTTCAAAGGCAATGTTTTCAGATGATCCCAGAATGGTTCTGAAGGCCAGGCGAGTCGGCATTCGTGCCCGCTCTTTTGTATCTGCGCAACCTTGATGACCCAGATGCATCCCCATTCCTCGATCTAAGAGAACGACATGACCACGACTGAAATGACCCAGGAAGTTCGGCATCAAGCAGCCCTCGAAAAATACATCGGGGAAACGCCGCAGCTTAAAGAAGAGATCAAGGACCTGAGCGCCGATGATCAGCGTGACCAGATCCAGTGGGCATTCGAGGACGAGGCCGAGAGCCAGGGTCTCCAGCCTTGGGAGTTGTCCCTCAAATACACCTCGACACCGGAAGAGTTCGAAGCCGCACGGCTGGCCTTGCACAAAGAGGCGGCCGAGGTGCTGGGTGTTGATTGGGAAGAGTATTGCGAAATGAATAATCTGGTCGTTTAAAAGCAGCGGCATGTTTCAAGCTGCAAGCTGTAAGTGGTCATATAGCCTCTTGCAGCTTGACGCTTATCGCCTGCGGCGCCTCATATACTGAGGCGCATCGACAAATCCACCGCCTTCACATCCTTGGTCATCGCTCCGATGGAGATGTAATCCACGCCGGTTTCGGCGATGGGCAGCAGCGTGCTTTCATTGATTCCGCCGCTGGCTTCCAGCTTCGCCTTGCCGCCGTTCAGGCGCACGGCTTCACGCATATCCTCCAGGCTCAACTCATCAAGCATGATGATGTCGGCGCCCGCCGCCAGTGCTTCGCGCAGTTCTTCCAGGCTTTCCACTTCGATTTCCACCGGCTTGCCGGGTGCGATCTTGTGGGCGGCAGTAATGGCTTGGGCGATACCACCGCAGGCCGCGATATGGTTTTCCTTGATCAGAAACGCGTCATACAAACCGATGCGGTGGTTGTGGCAGCCGCCGCAGGTCACGGCGTATTTCTGCGCCAGGCGCAGGCCGGGCAGGGTTTTGCGGGTGTCCAGCAGCTTGACCTGGGTGCTGGCAACAAAATCTGCGAGGAACCGCGCGCGCGTGGCGACTCCGGACAGCAACTGCAGGAAGTTCAGGGCAGAGCGTTCGCCGCTGAGCAGCGAGCGTGCCGGGCCTTCGAGGTGGAACAGGGCTTGGTTGGGGCTGACCCGTTCGCCGTCGGCCACTTGCCAGTGTACGGCGACCCTTGGATCCAGTTGGCGGAACACTGCGTCCACCCAGGCCGTACCAGCAATGACAGCGCTATCGCGGGTAATGATGGTGGCCGTGGCCAGGCGTTCGGTCGGGATCAACTGCGCGGTGATGTCGCCGCTGCCGATGTCTTCCAGCAGTGCACGGCGCACGTTGGCTTCGATTTCGGCGGTGAGGTCGGCAAGACGGAGATTCGGCATAACAGGCTCCACAAACAAAGTGCCCCGATTATAGGGGCAGCGTGCATTTGAACCCAGGCTCACCGCTGATTTACCGCGCAATGTCAGAGTTTGCTGGCGCAACGGGGCTCATTTGCAAGATAATCTCGCGCCTTGCAATTGGCGTCATAGCTTTGACGTCCTGGTGATTACCGGTTTCGACAGCGCCTCATGGGCCTGCCCCCGATCGTTCCCAACCAATACCGCCGTTTCAGGAGGCCTGGATGCACAATGACGGAAAGGTGGTGCCAATCAACAGGGCACACGCCACGCCATCGCCGCTCGCGCGCCTGCCGGTGGTATTGCTGCAGGTTCGCGACAAAGCCGCGCAACAGTTGCAGCAGGGGCTGCAGGAGTTGTTCGATAACGCCGACGATACGTTGTTCGAGATGGCCGACAAGGCCCGCAGCAACGTGGACCATCATATTTTCTTTGAAGCCATGCGCGACTTGCGCCTCAAACGCAAGAATTTCGAGCGCGTGTTCATAGAGCGGCTGTTCGAAGCCTTTGGCGGCTTGGGCCAGGCGGGGCGCGGCGAGCTGCAGATGGTGCCGGTGGTGTCCTATGACGCGGCGCCAGGTTCATCCAAGGATGAGCTGGAAAAAGCCGTTGCACTTGAGGCCATGCTCGGCCGGGTGCGTCACCGTGACGGGCTGGCGCTCGGGCAACTGACCGCACGCTTGAGTACCTTGCTTGGCAATCACCTGGATGACCGTGAAAATCCCTTGGGCCCGGCGCTGCTGTGCGAGTTTTTCCTGCGTGCGGGGCGCAGTCTGGGTGTGGAGATCCGCGTCAAGCTGATCATGCTCAAGCTGTTTGAGAAGTACGTACTCAGTGACGCGGACCAGTTGTACGGTGAGGCCAACCAGTTGCTGGTCGCCACCGGCGTGTTGCCGGACCTCAAGACCGTGCCGTCGCGCCGCCCCGGCGAGCGCGCCGCCCGTGATTACCAGCGTGAAGCGACACAGCCAAGCGCCGAGCAACCCGTCGACGAAAATGGCCAGCAAGCCTTCACTGCCTTGCAGGCGCTGTTGACCACCGTGCGCGGTAGCGTGTCGCCTACCCTTGAGGCCAGCGCCGAACCCCAGCCCATCGCCACCCGCGACCTGCTGCGGCTGCTGTCACATTTGCAGCAGTACGTACCGGAGCCGGAGGTCGAGGATGATTTCGACCTGCGTAGCCAGCTTGAGCAATTGCTCACGCGGGTCAGCGTCAAGAGTGGCAAATCACGGGTGGTGGAGGAAGCGGACGAAGATGTGATCAACCTGATCGCCCTGCTGTTCGAATTTATCCTCAATGACCGCACTGTGCCGGACGCCTTCAAGGCCTTGATCGGGCGCCTGCAGATCCCGCTGCTTAAAGTGGCGGTGCTGGACAAGAGTTTTTTCAGTCGCTCCGGCCATCCGGCGCGGCGCCTGTTGAATGAAATCGCGGCGACCGCCATGGGCTGGAGCACGGTCGATGACTACGCGCGCGACAGCCTGTACCTGCGCATTGAGCAGGTGGTCCAGCGTTTGCTCAATGAGTTTGTCGAAGATCCGGCGATTTTTTCCCAGTTGCTGACCGAATTCACCGCGTTCACCGCCGATGAGCGCCGGCGCCGCGAGTTGCTTGAACAGCACACCCGCGACGCTGAAGAAGGGCGCGTACGTACTGAAGCGGCGCGTGCACGGGTGGCCGAGGTGCTCAACCGACGGCTGTTGGGCAAGGTGTTACCGCGAGCGGTGGTGCAGTTTCTGCAACAAGCCTGGAGCCAGGTGCTGTTGCTGGCCAGCCTCAAGCACGGCGAACAGTCGGTGCAGTGGCAGGCAGCGCTGCGCACCATGGATGAGTTGATCTGGAGTGTGAGCCTGCCGCAAGACACCGACGCCGCAGGCCACTTGCTGGCGCAGTTGCCGGGCTTGCTCAAGGCCCTGCGTGATGGATTGACCAGCGCGGCCTTCGACCCCTTCAGCACCCGGGATTTTTTTGTTCGCTTGCAGGCCCTGCATGTCCAGCCGCCCGAAGGTGTCGATGGCTTGATCGAAGTGCGCGACCCTTTTGTGCTCAGCGCAACGCCGCCTGATTCAGCCCAGGAGCTGCCGGCGGATGATCCGGACCTGCTCAAGGTGTACCAGATGCGGATTGGTGGCTGGGTCGTGTTCCAGCCGGATCAGGGCAATGCCCTGCGCTGCAAGCTGATGGCGATCATGGCGCCGGCCAACACCTATGTTTTCGTCGGCCGCACCGGGCTCAAAGTCATGGACAAAAGCGTCGGCCAACTTGCACTGGCGTTCAAGCGTGGCGCGCTGCACACCCTGGACGATGGTCCGCTGTTCGAGCGGGCACTGGCGGCGGTGGTGGACCAGTTGCGTCAACTCAATCGCGGCTAGTGATCGCAACCGCGGGGTCGAACGCGGCATACTGGTCACACTTAGTCACGTTCAAGGATCCTGTATGCAGTTGGACCCCGCCAGCGGTTGGTGCCAGGGCATTCGCCATTGCCCTTCCCCGAACTTCAACGAGCGCCCCGCAGGCGAGATCTCACTGTTGGTGGTGCATAACATCAGCCTGCCACCGGCGCAGTTCGCCACTGGCAAGGTGCAGGAGTTTTTCCAGAATCGCCTGGATGTCACGGAACATCCCTACTTTGAAGGGATTGCCGACCTACGGGTGTCTGCGCATTTTCTGATTGAGCGCGACGGTGCGGTAACGCAGTTTGTGTCCTGCATCGACCGGGCCTGGCACGCTGGGGTTTCATGTTTCGAGGGGCGTGAAACCTGTAATGACTTTTCTTTGGGCATAGAGCTGGAAGGTACGGATGACCTGCCGTTCACCGACGCCCAATATAGGTCGCTGATCGACCTGACACTTCAGTTGCTGACCGCCTATCCCGGTATTACGCCACAGCGTATCTGTGGTCACAGCGATATCGCCCCGGGGCGTAAGACTGATCCCGGCCCCGCTTTTGATTGGACGCGCTTTCGCAGCGCTCTGCAGGATGGAGGACACGCACGATGAGTTTTCTGGTGTTGGTGCTGGCGGTGTGGATCGAGAAGTTCTCGGCCATGCGCCAGCGATTGCAGCGTGATGGCGGCTGGTTGCGCGAATTGGCCAAGCTGGAATCGAGCCCGCGCCTGGGCAAGCAGCCTTGGCTGATTCTGGCCCTGCTGGTGCTGCTGCCGGTGGCGTTGCTGGCATTGTTGCTGCTGGTGCTGGAACCGGTGGCCTATGGTTTGTTGGCGTTGCCGGTGCACCTGCTGGTGGTGATCTACAGCCTGGGCCGTGGCGACCTGTTGGCCGGGCTTGGGCCGTTTCGCGATGCGTGGCGCCGGGGCGATCTGCAAGCTGCCGAGCATGTGGCCGAGCGCGACCTCAACATTGGCGCCGACAATGGCGAGCAGTTGCTGGAGCGCGTCCAGGGTCATCTGTTATGGCAAGCGTACCAGAGCTTTTTCGCAGTGATTTTCTGGTACTTCCTGTTGGGTCCGGTCGCCGCACTGGCCTATCGGCTGTTGGCCCTGGCCAGTGAACACAGCCAGAACCCACTGGTGGCCGAGCGCGCTGGGCAGCTGCGTCACGCGTTTGACTGGTTGCCGGTGCGTCTGCTGGCTGCTAGCTTTGCCTTGGTGGGCAACTTCGTTGCGGTCAGCCGTGTGATGCTTCACGAGTTGCTGAGCTGGGACATCAGCGCCGCGCAACTGGTGGAGAAAGTCGGCCTGGTCGCCGCCGAAATCCCGCCGCCGGTGGTCGGTGCAGACGGCATCAACAGCCTGGATCGCTTGTGGGAACTGCTGCTACGTGCGGCGGTGCTGTGGTACGCCGGGTTCGCCATCTGGACTGTGCTGCCTTGACCCCCGGACAGGAGCGAGTCCTTCGCTCCTGTCGTTAACCTTAAGTTACAAAACTCCCTTTCAAATTGAGCTATACAGACAGAGCGCCAAATAGTGGCTTTCTGCCGCCGCCCTGCGCCTCAATAAAAATAAAAGAAAAGGGAGTTGACCTGTGAAGAGCTTGCTCTATCCCGCCATTGCGCTGATGAATCGCCTGAGCTTCGGCATGAAGTTCAGCCTGATCAGCGTGTTGTTCCTGCTGCCGATGCTGGCGACCAACTATTACCTGGTGCGTGATTCCTGGCGCGAGTTCCAGGGCACCCGTGTCGAACTGCAAAGCCTCGATCTTCTTGGTAGCAGCCTGGCCTTGCGCCGTGATCTGGAAACCCTGAATAACCAAGTGCAGATCAACGCAACCCTCGGCCAATCCGGTAAGGCCGCAGACCTGGAGGCCAGGATTGGCACCTTGGAGCAGAGCGTGCTCGCCCGTCTGCAGGGCCTCAACCCGATGGCCACCGAGCCTGAGCAAGTCACCGTGTTTGAAGGCAAGCGCGACGAGCTGATCGCGGCGTTCAAGACCCAGCAACAGGAAACCTCGTTGCTGAGTAAAAGTGCGCTGATCGGCAAATTGCTCAACAAGGCGCAGATGCTCAGCCAGATCATCGCCAGCCAATCCGGCTTGAGCCGCGACTCTCAGAGCGATTTACGCCAACTCAGCGAACTGATCACCAGTGTCACACCCCAAGTTACCCAAGTCTTGGGAGAAGGCCGGGCGATGGGCGCTTATTCCCTGGGCCAGGGCTTCCTCAATTCCTCCTCCAGCACCCGTTTTGACGAGCTGCTGCAACAGCTGGAAAAACTCCAAGCCGAATACGGCTTGAAATTGCACGATGCCCTCGGCTCCAGCACAGCCGCCCACGCCGCGCTGGACGGTCTGGCGAAGGCCAGCAACGCCAGCCTCAAGCAAGGCAGCGAGCTGTTTGAAGAGCAAGTGGTGATGGCTGAAACCCTCGACGCACCCTGGCAGGCTTTCTACGACAGCGTCAGCCAATTGATGGCCCAGACCTATCAGCTCGATGACGCCACCCTGATGTTCCTCGGGCAGCAACTGGAACAGCGCCTGGCGCAGAATCGTACGCACATGGTGGTACTGGTCTCGGCGCTGACGGCGGTGTTTCTGCTGATCTTCTACCTGTACGCCGGCTTCTACGCCTCGACGCGCACCACCCTGCACCGCCTGGGGGCGATGATGGACAAGGTGGCCGCCGGCGACATGACCGTCACGTTGTCGCCCAGAGCCGTGACGAGTTGGGTGATCTCGGCCAGGTATTCAACGGCACTGTGGCGAAAATCCATGACTTGATCGAACGCGTCGGGCACACCGTCAGCCAGGTTGAACTCCAGGCCGGCCAAGTGGAAGCGGTGTCGGCCCGCAGCAATGAGGCGGTCTCTGGCCAGCGCATGCAGATCGAACAGGTGGCGACGGCCATGAACCAGATGTCGGCCACCGCCCAGGAAGTAGCGCGCAGTGCGGCGGCGGCGGTCAGCAGTGCCCACAGCGTCAACGACGAAACCGTCAATGGCCGTGGCCTGGTGCAATCCCAGCAGGGCAGCATTGCGCGGCTGGCTTCGGAGATCGATGCGTCGGTGCGGGTGATCAACCAATTGGCCAGCGACAGCCAAGCCATCAGCAGTGTGTTGGAAGTGATCAAAAGCATCGCCGAGCAAACCAACCTGCTGGCGCTCAACGCGGCGATTGAGGCCGCCCGGGCCGGTGAGCAGGGGCGCGGTTTCGCGGTGGTGGCCGATGAGGTGCGCACCCTGGCCCGGCGTACCCAGCATTCCACCGAAGAAATCGAACAAATGATCAGCCGTCTGCACGCCGGTGTCGGCGCAGCCGTGAAGGCCATGGGTACCAGCCATGAAATGGCCAGCGGTACCGTGGGCCAATCGGAAAAGGTCCAGCAGGCGCTGGAAAATATCCTCGGTGCCGTCGGCATGATCGTCGACCAGAACCAGCAGATCGCCGCCGCTGTGGAGCAGCAGACCGCCGTCGCCCACGATATCGACCAGAACATCGTCGAAATCAACCGGGCCGGCGAACATGCGGCCCAGGGCGCGCATCAGACCGAGGCGGCGAGCCGGCAGCTTTCGGTGCAGGTGATCGAGCTGAAGCAATTGATCGGCGCGTTTCGCGTGTAGGGCGGCGGGGTAGGATTGGTCTTTTGTGGATGTAGTGCTTGTCTTGATTTCCCTGAGTGCCTTTTTTGATCCCGGGAATGAGTGAGAATTTATTTCACTCATTCATGATTCAGGGGAGGCACGACGATGACCACTGCCGTCGGCATCAAGGGGCACTGCGCCCATTGCGATATCACGTTTGAACTCAAACCTTGGCAACTCAATGCCATCGCTATCGAAGAGCCCTTCGACTGCCCTTACTGTCAGCGGGTGTTGGAGCTGAACTGCCCCCGGCAACTGCGCCATTTCAAGGCGCTGGATCACTGGGCGCTGGTCCGCCCGAGCATGGCGGTGTTGACCAGCATGGTACTGATCGTGGCACTGGTGACGGAATGGGTGGGGCTGATCAGCGTGATCGGGCAGCTCAACGTGTCACTGGTGGTGCTGTTGGCGCACTTTCTGGTGTTGCGCTACGCCCGGCATCGGCAACGCATGACCCTCAACCTGCAAGCGGTGATCCCGGTATTACCAATTGAACAGCTCGCCCGCATTGCGTGTGCTCGCCTCGGCCAGCAATAGCGGGCTTATGCCCATGCGCTCGGCCAGGGCGGTGCAGATCGCCGGCAGGTGCTCGGGGCTGTTGCGCTGGCCTGGGTACATGGCCGGTGCCATGTCGGGGGCGTCGGTTTCCAGTACCACCGCGTCCAGCGGCAGTTGCGCCAGCACCTTGTGCATGCGCAGCGCCTGGGGCCACGTGGCGGCACCGCCCAGGCCAAGTTTAAAGCCCAGCTTGATGTACTCGTGGGCTTCTTCCCGGCTACCGGCAAATGCATGGATGATGCCGCCCCGTGGCAGGCGGATACGCTTGAGGGTCGCGATCACGGCGGCGTGGCTGCGGCGTACGTGCAGCAGGGCCGGCAGTTGGAAGTCCACGGCCAGTTTGAGCTGGGCTTCGAACAGGCTTTGCTGGCGTTCGCGGTCCAGGTGTTCAAGGAAGTAATCCAGGCCGATTTCGCCCACTGCGCACAGTTGCCGGTGGCCGTGCAGGCGGCTCAGCCAGTCGCCCAATTCCGTGAGGTCGGCGGGGCAGTGGTCATCCAGGTACACCGGGTGCAGGCCGAAGGCCGCGAACAAACCTTCATCCGCCTGTACCAAATCCCACAAGCGCTGCCAATTCTGCTGATACACCCCCAACACCACCATGCGCCGCACACCGAGCGTACGACTGTGGGCGAGGACTTGCGGGCGATCACTGTCGAAGTCCGCAAAGTCCAGGTGGGTGTGGGTGTCGATCAGCTCCACGCTCAGGCCTCGTGGATACGCTGTTTGAAGGTCCGGCCGATGGCGTGCACGCCCGGCTGGTACTGTTCTTCTTCAATCGCGGCCAGGGCCAGGCGCAAGGCGGTGTCGGCAATCAGTTGATGTTGCTGGGCCATGGCGTTGACCGGCAGCGGCAGGAAATCCAGCAACTGCGTGTCACCAAAGGTGCCCAGGCGCAGCGGGCGCGACTTGAGCGGGAAGTCATGCAGCGCGTCAAACACACCCTGCAGCAGCACGTAGGACGTGGTCACCAGTGCGTCAGGCAAATGCCCCAGTTGTTGCAGAAGTTGCTCCATCAGCTGTCGGCCGCAATCACGGCTGAAGGACTCGCCGTGTTCGACGATCACTTCACCCGTGAAGCCTTGCAGCGCTTCACGGAAACCGGCGGCACGCTCCTGGCTGATGCTCAACTCGGGCCGTGCGCCGATCAGCACGATTTGCTTGGGCACCGGTTGCAACAGGCTGCTGGTCAGTTGCTGACAGGCCTGGCGGTCATCGCTGACCACGGAGCAGAACTGTTCGGGTTCCATCACCCGGTCGATGGCGATCACCGGCAAGCCCTTGGCTTGCAGCTCGCGGTAACTGTCATCACTGGCGGGCAGGCAACTGGCCACGAACAACGCATCGCAACGCCGTGCGCGGAACAGTTGCAGCAATTGACGCTCGCTGTCCGCCTCATCGTCGGAACTGGCAATCAGCAGCTGATAGCCACGCGCACGCGCGCCCTGTTCCAATAGCTTGGCGATTCGTGCGTAACTGGGGTTTTCCAGGTCGGGCAGGATAAAGCCCAAGGTGCGCGTGTGCCGACTGCGCAGTCCGGCGGCCTGGGGGTTGGGGGTAAAGCCATGGGCTTGGACCACGGCACGCACCCGCTCCACGGTGGCGCTGCTGATGCGTTGCTGTTCGGCCTTGCCATTGATGACGTAGCTGGCGGTGGTCACGGACACACCGGCGAGACGTGCGATATCACTGAGTTTCAAACCGGGATTTCCTTGTTTTTTGGAGCTTGCCCCGACATTTTTTCCAATCGTAACCGATTCCAGCGTACGACCCATGTCCTGGCTCAAGTGCCGAGTGGTCCTTCAAGGATGCACAATTAACGCGTAATCTGCCTTAAATTCTAGATTAAACGTTTCAGCCAGCGTATTTTTACGACGTTCGCTACTGAGTGGCTACTGCCAATTGACCACTCAGTCAGTAAATTCTGAACACATTTACACTGAATTATTCAAAACAATACCTAGTGCACCCCTTGCACTAACTAGGAGAACGGCATGCTTGAGCTCACTGTAGAGCAGATATCCATGGGCCAAGTGGCTGTGGATAAGTCTGCTGCCTTGCACCTGCTCGCTGACAAACTGGTGGTCGATGGCCTGGTCGCCGAGGGGTATCTCAGCGGCTTGCAAGCCCGTGAAGCCCAAGGCTCGACCTTTCTTGGCCAAGGTATTGCCATCCCTCACGGCACTCCCGAAACCCGCGACCAAGTATTTTCCACCGGCGTGCGCCTGTTGCAGTTCCCCGAAGGGGTGGACTGGGGCGACGGTCAGATCGTGTACCTGGCCATCGGCATTGCCGCCAAATCCGATGAACACCTGCGCCTGCTGCAACTGCTCACCCGCGCCCTCGGTGAAACCGACCTGGGCCAGGCACTGCGCCGTGCCGGCAGCGCCGAAGCGTTGCTCAAACTGCTGCAAGGCGCGCCGCAGGAGCTGGCGCTGGATGCGCAGATGATCAGCCTGGGCGTGTCCGCCGATGACTTTGAAGAGCTGGTCTGGCGAGGCGCACGCCTGCTGCGCCAGGCCGATTGTGTGAGCAATGGTTTCGCCGCTGTATTGCAGCAGGTCGACGCACTGCCCCTGGGCGATGGCCTGTGGTGGCTGCACAGCGAGCAGACGGTCAAGCGTCCGGGCCTGGCGTTTGTCACGCCGGATAAACCCATGCGCTACCTCGGCCAGCCGCTTAACGGCCTGTTCTGCCTGGCCAGCCTGGGCGAAGCCCACCAGGCGTTGCTTGAGCGCCTGTGCGCCTTGTTGATCGAAGGTCGCGGCCAGGAATTGGGCCGTGCCACCAGCAGCCGTGCAGTACTCGAAGTGTTGGGCGGTGAACTGCCGCCGGATTGGCCGAGCGCACGCATCACCCTGGCCAACGCCCACGGGCTGCATGCGCGACCGGCGAAGATCCTCGCGCAACTGGCAAAAAGTTTTGAAGGCGACATCCGTGTGCGCATCGTCGACGGTCCTGTGGGCGCGGTGTCGGTGAAGAGCCTGAGCAAGTTGCTGAGCCTGGGCGCCCGTCGCGGTCAAGTGCTGGAATTTGTCGCCGAGCCGAGCATTGCCGGTGATGCGCTGCCCGCGCTGCTGGCGGCGGTAGAGGAGGGGCTGGGAGAAGAGGTCGAGCCGCTGCCGACTGCGAGCGCCAAGCCTGCCATCGTTGAGGCCGAGCCCGCGCTCAGCGCACCGCTGGCCGGCAGCCAGGTCCAGGCCATCGCCGCCGCGCCGGGCATTGCCATCGGCCCGGCGCATGTGCAGATCCAGCAAGTCTTCGATTACCCGTTGCGCGGCGAATCCTCGGCCATTGAGCGCCAGCGCCTGCAAGAGGCTCTCGGTGAAGTACGCCGCGATATCCAGGGCCTGATCGAGCGCAGCCAAGCCAAGGCGATTCGCGAGATTTTCATCACCCACCAGGAAATGCTCGACGACCCGGAACTGACCGACGAAGTCGACACCCGCCTCAAACAAGGTGAAAGCGCCGAAGCCGCGTGGATGAGCGTGATCGAAGCCGCCGCCAAGCAGCAGGAGTCGTTGCAGGATGCTCTGCTCGCCGAGCGCGCCGCCGACCTGCGTGACATCGGTCGGCGGGTGCTGGCTCAACTGTGTGGCGTCGAAACCGCCCAGGAACCTAGCGAACCCTACATTCTGGTGATGGACGAAGTCGGCCCTTCAGACGTTGCCCGTCTGGACCCCACCCGCGTCGCCGGCATCCTCACCGCCCGTGGTGGCGCCACGGCCCACAGCGCTATCGTCGCCCGTGCCCTGGGCATCCCCGCGTTGGTCGGTGCCGGTCCGGCCGTGTTGCTGCTGGCCTCCGGCACGCCGTTGTTGCTTGATGGCCAGCGCGGTCGCCTGCATGTGGACGCCGACGCCGCGACGTTGCAACGCGCCACCGTCGAGCGCGATACCCGCGAGCAGCGCCTGCAAGCCGCCTCGGCCCAGCGCCATGAACCGGCTGTCACCCGTGACGGCCACGCCGTGGAAGTGTTTGCCAACATCGGCGAGAGCGCGGGTGTCGCCAAAGCGGTCGAGCAGGGCGCCGAAGGCATTGGCCTGCTGCGTACCGAGCTGATTTTCATGGCCCACCCGCAGGCGCCGGACGAAGCCACCCAGGAAGCCGAATACCGCCGCGTCCTCGACGGCCTCGATGGGCGCCCGCTGGTGGTGCGCACCCTCGACGTGGGCGGCGACAAACCGTTGCCTTACTGGCCGATTGCCGAGGAAGAAAACCCCTTCCTCGGCGTGCGCGGCATTCGCCTCACCCTGCAACGCCCGCAGATCATGGAAGCGCAATTGCGCGCCCTGTTGCGCTCGGCGGATAACCGTCCGCTGCGCATCATGTTTCCCATGGTCGGCAGCGTGGATGAATGGCGCGCCGCCCGTGACATGACCGAGCGCCTGCGCCTGGAAATCCCGGTGGCCGACCTGCAACTGGGCATCATGATCGAAGTGCCGTCCGCTGCGCTGTTGGCGCCCGTGCTGGCCAAAGAGGTCGACTTCTTCAGTGTCGGCACCAACGACCTGACCCAGTACACCCTGGCCATCGACCGTGGCCACCCGACCTTGTCGGCCCAGGCCGATGGCCTGCACCCGGCAGTGTTGCAACTGATCGACATCACCGTGCGTGCGGCCCACGCCCATGGCAAATGGGTCGGCGTGTGCGGCGAGCTGGCGGCAGACCCGCTGGCGGTGCCGGTGCTGATCGGGCTGGGTGTGGATGAGTTGAGCGTGTCGGCCCGCAGCATTCCCGAGGTGAAGGCGCGGGTGCGTGAATTCAGTCTGAGCGAGGCCCAGGGCCTGGCGCAAAAAGCACTGGCGGTGGGGTCTCCTGCCGAAGTGCGTGCCCTAGTGGAGGCCGTGTAAATGGCAAGGATTCTAAGCCTGACGCTGAACCCGGCGTTGGACCTTACGGTGCGCCTGGCGCGCCTGGAACCGGGTGAAGTCAACCGCAGCGACGCCATGCTCACCCATGCCGCCGGCAAGGGCGTGAATGTGGCGCAGGTGTTGGCGGATCTTGGGCATCAGGTGACCGTGGGCGGTTTTCTGGGAGAGGACAATCCGCAAGCCTTTGAAGCGCTGATCGCGCGCCGTGGTTTTGCCGACGCATTTATCCGCGTGCCTGGCGAAACCCGCAGCAATATCAAGATCGCCGAGCAGGACGGCCGGATCACCGACATCAACGCGCCGGGGCCGTGGGTCAGTGAACGGGCGCAACAGGCGCTGCTCGATCAACTCACGCGGATCGCCCCCGGGCATGACGCGGTGGTGGTCGCCGGCAGCTTGCCCCGTGGCGTCAGCCCGCAGTGGTTGCAGGATTTGTTGGTGCAACTGAAAAAGCTCGGTTTGAAAGTCGCCCTGGACACCAGCGGCGAAGCGTTGCGGGCGGGTTTGCAGGCGGGCCCGTGGTTGGTCAAACCCAACACCGAAGAGCTGGCCGACGCCCTGGCGAATGCCACGGATGCCGTCAGCCAACTGCATCAACAGGGTGTGGAGCATGTGGTGGTCTCCGACGGCGCCGCGGGCGTGAGCTGGTACAGCCCGGGCGCAACACTGCATGCGACGCCGCCCAAGGTCACCGTGGCCAGCACCGTCGGCGCCGGCGATTCGCTGCTGGCCGGCATGCTTCACGTCTGCTCAGCGGCGAAGCGCCCGAGCAGACCTTGCGCCGCGCCACCGCGATAGCGGCGATGGCGGTGACGCAGATCGGTTTTGGCATCAGCGATGACGCGCAGTTGGCGCACCTCGAAAGCGGCGTAGTTGTGCGCCCGCTGACAGAACAATAAGAGGGTTTGTGATGAAGTTAGCCATTGTTACTGCCTGCCCGAACGGCATGGTCACCAGTGTGCTGTGCGCCCGCTTGCTGGACGCTGCCGCGCAACGCCAAGGTTGGAGCACCAGCGTCGAAGTCGTCGACGTGCAACACCCGGAACGCGCACTGTCCCAAGCGACAATCGACGCCGCCGAATGGGTGTTGCTGGTCAGCAGCACCCCGGTGGATATGCAGCGCTTTGTCGGCAAGCGCGTGTTCCAGAGCACCCCGGCCCAAGCGCTGGCGGATGTCGAAGCGGTGTTGCGCCGTGGCGCCGAAGAAGCCCAGGTGCAGCTCGCCAGCCAAGCGCCAGTGGCATTGAAACAGGCCCCGCGTATCGTCGCGGTTACCGCGTGCCCCACGGGCGTGGCCCATACCTTCATGGCCGCCGAAGCCTTGCAGCAGACGGCCAAGCGCCTGGGTTATGACTTGCAGGTCGAGACCCAAGGCTCAGTAGGCGCACGTACGCCATTGAGCCCGGAGGCCATCGCCAACGCCGACGTGGTGTTGCTCGCGGCAGACATTGAAGTCGCCACCGAGCGCTTCGCCGGCAAGAAGATCTACCGTTGCGGCACCGGCATTGCCCTCAAGCAATCCGAAGCGACCCTCAACAAGGCCTTGGCCGAAGGCGCCGTCGAAAACACAGGCACCGCCGCGGTGGCCAAGAAAGAAAAAACCGGCGTGTACAAACACCTGCTCACCGGTGTGTCGTTCATGTTGCCGATGGTGGTGGCAGGCGGTTTGTTGATTGCGTTGTCGTTCGCCTTTGGCATTCACGCGTTCGAACAGGAAGGCACCTTGGCGGCCGCGTTGAAAACCGTCGGCAACAGCGCCTTTACGTTGATGGTGCCGCTGCTGGCAGGTTACATCGCGTACTCGATTGCCGACCGCCCCGGCATTGCGCCGGGCATGATCGGCGGCCTGTTGGCCGGCACGTTGGGGGCGGGTTTTATCGGCGGCATCCTTGCCGGTTTCCTGGCGGGCTACTGCGTCAAACTGATCACCCGTGCCGTGCAATTGCCACAAAGCATGGAAGCGCTCAAGCCGATCCTGATCATCCCGCTGCTGGCAAGCCTGATTACCGGCCTGGCGATGATCTACCTGGTCGGCCCGCCTGTGGCGCGCATGCTGACCAGTCTTACCGACTTTCTCAGCACCATGGGCACCACCAACGCGGTGCTGCTGGGCATCCTGCTGGGCGGCATGATGTGTGTGGATCTGGGCGGGCGATCAACAAGGCGGCCTATGCGTTTTCGGTGGGCTTGCTGGCAGCGTCCAGCGGAGCGCCGATGGCGGCGACCATGGCCGCCGGCATGGTGCCGCCGATTGGCATGGGCATCGCGACGTTCCTGGCGCGGCGCAAATTTGCCCAGACCGAGCGCGAAGCCGGCAAGGCCGCGATGATCCTCGGCCTGTGCTTTATCTCTGAAGGCGCGATCCCGTTTGCGGCCAAAGACCCATTGCGGGTGATCCCGGCTGCTATCGCCGGTGGCGCGCTGACTGGCGCCCTGTCCATGTACTTCGGCTGCAAACTCGCCGCGCCCCATGGCGGGCTGTTCGTGCTGGTGATTCCGGGGGCGATCAACCACGCGCTGTTGTACCTGCTGGCCATCGTCGCCGGTAGCCTGTTGACCGGCTTGGTGTATGCCGTGATCAAGCGTCCCGAAACGGTGGAACTGGCTGTCGCACCGGTGTCATAAGCGCATGCTTAAGTGGCCCTTTTGATAATCAGGAGGGCACCTGCATGAGCCATTTCGATCTGGGCCGTCGCCGTGTGATGCAAGTCGTCGGCGCCGGCCTTTTGCTGCCGGGCCTGGCGCCGGCGGTGATTGCTTCGGTCAAGGACCGGCCGCAACTCACCGACGGCGTGCAGTCCGGCGACCTGCTCGGCGATCGCGCCATGATCTGGAGCCGCAGTGACCGCCCGGCGCGGATGGTGGTGGAGTGGGACACCCGCAGCGTGTTCAGCAACCCACGCCGATTCGTCTCGCCGGTGGCCGACAACCGCACTGACTTCACCGCCCGCGTCGAACTCACCGGGCTGCCTGCCGACCAGGCGGTTTTCTACCGTGTGCACTTCGAAGACGCCCAGACCGGCATCGCCAGCGAGCCGTGGTTCGGCCACCTGCGCAGCGTGCCGCAGCAGCGCCGTGACATTCGTTTTGTGTGGAGCGGCGACACCGTCGGCCAAGGCTTCGGCATCAACCCGGACATCGGCGGCATGCGCATCTACGAGGCCATGCGCCTGCGCCTGCCGGACTTCTTTATCCACAGCGGCGACACCATCTACGCCGACGGCCCGGTGCCGGCGCAACTGGAGACTGAAGGCGGTCGCATCTGGCGCAATATCACCACCGAAGCCAAGAGCAAAGTCGCCGAAACCCTCGATGAGTATCGCGGCAATTACCGCTACAACCTGCTGGATGAAAACGTGCGCCGCTTCAATGCCGAAGTGCCGCAGATCTGGCAATGGGACGACCACGAGGTGGTGAATAACTGGTCGCCGAGCAAGCAACTCGATGAGCGCTACCAGACCAAGGACATCAACACCCTGGTCGGGCGTGCGCGCAGGCCTGGTTGGAATATGCGCCGATGCGTCTGCAGAGCGCCGATGGCGGCGGGCGGATTTATCGCAAGCTCAGCTACGGCCCGCTGCTGGATGTGTTTGTGCTGGATATGCGCAGCTATCGCGGCGGCAACGATGACAACCTGGGCGGCGCCAAACCCTTCCTGGGCCGTGAGCAACTGGACTGGCTAAAGCGCGAGCTCAAGGCCTCCAAGGCGCAATGGAAAGTGATCGCCGCCGACATGCCGATTGGCCTGGGTGTGCCTGACGGTGAAGTCAGCCCCGGCGTGCCGCGCTGGGAAGCGATTGCCAACGGCGACCCCGGCCCGGCGCAAGGGCGCGAGCTGGAAATCGCCGAGCTGTTGGCATTCCTGCGTGCGCAGAAGGTACGTAACCACGTGTGGCTGACGGCGGATGTGCACTACTGCGCGGCGCATCACTACCACCCGGATCGGGCGGCGTTCCAGGATTTCGAGCCGTTCTGGGAGTTCGTTGCCGGGCCATTGAATGCGGGAAGTTTCGGGCCTAATCCGCTGGATAAAACCTTTGGGCCAGAGGTGGTCTTCGAAAAGGCACCGCCGGCGCAGAACACCTCGCCGTTTGCCGGGTTTCAGTTTTTTGGCGAGGTGAATATCGATGGGCAGACGGCGGAGTTGACGGTGATATTGCGCGACCTGGATGGGGTGTCAGTGTTCGAGCAAAAACTACAACCAGTCTAATAATTTGGCATGCGGTCAGAATGTGGGAGGGGGCTTGCCCCCGATAGCCATAGGTATCTACACAACTTCCAGTGAATGCGGAATCCATGTCAAACGCGCTGTTGTGGTGAGTGGGCTTGTCCCGCGCTGGGCTGCGAAGCGCCCCAATCCAGGCACCGCGTTTTTTTCAGTCATAACCCATTGGCCGGTTTTGGGGCCGCTTCG
>NZ_JADDUM010000299.1 GCF_015163715.1 Pseudomonas cyclaminis | reverse complement strand
ACTGCGCGGCCGTGATGCCGTGGGGTTCCATATGGGTGTCGATGATGCGGTCCTTGAGGATCGCCGCACGGCCCAGCAACAGGCCGAGGTGGCAGTTGTGGAAGTTTTCGGGGGTGAAGTGGGGCATCGGAAGTCACCTTATTACTGCCTAGGCAGTGAATGTATGACGAGATGTTACTGCTTAGGCAGCGAATTTCAAATGGAATAATTAGCTTGCTTGGTAATTCGCGGCAATGAGCTACCGCCAGCAAACTAAGGATCGTCTGATTCTTCCTACACCCGGCCACTCATAGAGTGCCGGCATGCGATTAAAAAACTACCTCCACCAGATCAGCCCTGTCCTCTCCACGCCGGACACCGCCCGGCGCCTGCTGCGCATTTTTGCGCTGGTGCTGCTGGTGGGCATCCTCGGCGGCGTGTACAGCTTCCTGCTGTTCACCTTCAACAATGAAGTCTCCCAACGGCGCAGCTACATGAGCAGCGCCATCGCCGAGGCGCATACGTTTTTCACCACTCGCGAAGCCTTGCTCGAAAGCCTGAGCCTGTCCGCCACGCGCAAAACCGAATTGAGCGAGCCGGTGTCCGAAGAGGAAATCCGCCTGCTGCTGGGGCAGGCGCCGGGTAAGCAATGGAGCATTTGGCTGACCCAACGCATGCGCGATTACCTCAGGGCCAAGCAGCTCAACCTGTTGTATGTCGACACCGACGGCGCGATGTTTCGGCTGTACAACGCGACGGCGTCGAACACGCTGTTTCCCCAGGCCCTGCTCGATCAACTGGAAGCCCTCAAGCTCACGAAAACGCTACAGGAACTGTGGCTGACCCACGCGCTGGACGGGCACTCCCAGCTGTACATCTTCATCCGCCTGGACGAGCGTGATGTGAACTCCGGCTGGCTCGGCCTGGAGATGGACGACCGCGAAGTCTCCAGCGCCCTGAGCGACCACAGTGCGGGCGAATTCACCATGTTCAACGCCCAGGGCGTCGCGCTGTTCAGCAATAGTCACAAGCCACCGCCGGGGCAAAACCTGCCGCTGTTGCGCCAACAGGACTTCTTCGGGTTTGTCGGCGCCGGCTGGTTGCCCGAGCAGTTGGTGTTGCGCAAGCAGCTCAAGTCCTCGGACTGGCAGCTCACTTACTCCATCGACCTGCACGCCGTGCTCTGGGCGCTGTGGCCACAAATGTGCGGCGCGCTGCTGTTCTGTCTGCTGAGCATCAGCCTGGTGTGCCTGCTGACCCGGCGCCTGGAGCAGCGTTTTATTACCCCGGCGATCCACCGTATCCAGGCACTGGTAGAAAGTGAGCTGTTCAGCCGCGACGTGATCCAGACCGCTCCCGTGGCGCTGTGCGTACTGCGCCGCAGCGACGGCCAGGTGGTCCTGGAAAACACCCTTGCCCGCCAATGGCTGGGCCACTGCGGCGAACAACTGGGCGCCGGCTGGATTCACGCAGCCTTCGACACCAGCGCCCCGCGCTTCACCGATTACTTCCAGACCGCCGACGGCCGTCATCTGTACCTGAGCTGCGCGCCGACCCGCTATAAAGGTGAAGACGTGTTGCTGTGCGCCTTCAGCGACATCAGTGCGCGCACGCAAATCGAAGCGGCGCTGGAGCAGGCGCGCCAATCGGCCGACGCCGCCAATGAAGCCAAGACGCTGTTCCTCGCCACCATGAGCCACGAAATCCGCACCCCGCTCTACGGCGTGCTCGGCACCCTGGAGTTGCTCGCCCGCACGCGCCTGGACAGCCAGCAGAAGAGTTACCTGCGCGCCATCGAAGGCTCATCCGCCACGCTGCTGCAATTGATTTGCGATGTGCTGGATGTGTCGAAAATCGAAGCCGGGCAACTGGCCCTGGAACTGAGCGAGTTTTCCGTGCCGGGCCTGG
>NZ_JADDUM010000298.1 GCF_015163715.1 Pseudomonas cyclaminis | reverse complement strand
CGCCCTGCTCCACGTCCGTGCCGAGCACCACGTTGTTCAGCCAATGGCGCCCCACTGCCGACGGGCTCAACGGTGGCGGCAGTTGCGCCAGCGGGTCGGCGTCGGCGGGAATCGCTGCCAGGCCACGGGCGCGCATCTTGTTCCAGGCGGCGCCGCTCATCCAACGGATGCTCATGCGCTCGTGCCGTGCGGCAACTTCGCCGTTGATGCTCAGGGACATGTTCAGGGTCACGCCACTGCGCTCGCCATGGCGCAGGTACTCGTCCACCACAAACACATCAATCTGCGCCGAGGCCGGGCGATCGCCCACCACCAGCAAACTGCGTTCGGTCACGCGAGTGACACTGTCCAGGTAAATAAACTTGTCCTGGGCACTGACATCCAGGAACGCATGGGAGATATAGATCGACGCCTGGCGGAACACTTCCAGCAATAACAGCATGTCGTAGTGCGCGGCGCGGTGCGTGTGTTCACTGAAGTAACTGTGGGTGCGCGGTAGTTGAGCGCTGCAACGAAAGTGTCCCTCCTTTACCAACTCCGCGCCCGTCAGGAAGACTTCGCTGACGGCAGCACGGTGCACCATGCTACGCGGCACAGTGTTTTCGCAATGAATTGCCGGCACTGGGCTGGCTGGGTTTATAACGGACAATTCAGACATGGGCATCTGTCTCCTGATGAGCTTTTCCGTAAGCGTGCAGACCGCTGGACAAGTCCATGACTTGCGAGCTTTGCGCGGACAACCCGATCTGGCTGTCAGTACCCTTGTGCAGATACTCCCTTATATTTTCACTGCGCACTTAGATCAGTTTGATCGAAGCTTATACGCGCAACTAAATCGTCTAGAGACCGAACTAAGCGTTCTAACTTAGTAGTGAAAATCTGCCCGCGAAGTTGCTCAAGGTCGTAAAGAACATCACGACCCGGAGCAGATTGGCATGTTGAAAACAGGATTCACCCTGGCGCCCCTGGCGTGCGCTTTGGCCTTGGGCGGCCTGGCGCTGCCGAGCCTGGTGCTGGCGCAAAACGACGCGGCCACCGTACACCAGGTCATAGAGTTCAATATTCCCGCGGGGCCCCTGGATGAAGTGCTGCTGAGCATTTCCCAGCAAAGCGGCCACCCCATCGCCTTTGACCCACCGCTGGTGGAAGGCCGTGCCAGTCGTTCGATCCAGGGGCGCTTGAGCCAGGAACAGGCGTTGGGGATCGCCTTGAGTGGTTCGCAACTGGGCTTCAGCCAGACCGCCAGCGGCGCCGTGTTGATCCATCGACGGGCTGACACCACCACGCCTGCTGCGGCGATCAGCAGCGAACCTGCCGCGCCACGCCTGAAATCGGTGGAAGTGATCGGCACCCGCCGCAGCGATGTCACCGCCCTGCAAAGTGCGGCCCCGGTCGATGTGATCAGCAACGAACAACTGGAGCGCGCCGGCACCGACAACCTGGCCAAGGCCCTGGAAACCCTGGTGCCGTCGGTGAACTATCCGCAAGTCAACGGCACCGACGGTGTGTCGTCGCAGCGGCCGGTGTCGCTGCGCGGTCTGGCGTCGGACCAAGTGCTGGTGCTGGTCAATGGCAAGCGCCGCCACGCCTCGGCTTTCGTGAATACCAAGGCGACCTTGGGCCGGGGTTCCCAGGCCGTGGATTTGTCGACGATTCCGGTCAGCGCCGTCGACCATATCGAAGTGCTGCGCGATGGCGCCTCGGCCCAATACGGCTCCGACGCGATTGCCGGGGTGATCAATATCGTGCTCAAGGAGCAGGATCACGGCGGTGCGGTGCAAAGCACCTTCGGCCAATACACCAAGGGCGATGGATTTCGCCGTTCCGTCGGTGGCTGGACCGGTTTCACCTTGCCCGGCGACGGCTTCCTCACCCTCAGCGGCGAAGGCCTGCGCAGCGAACGCACCTCCACCGGCGGCACCGATGGCCGGCAGTTCTACCCCACCGGCGATGCCCGCGAAGCGGATGCCGACCGTCATTGGCGCTACGGCTCGCCAGGCCTTGAGGATTGGAACCTGGCGCTCAACACCGGCCTGTCGCTCAACGACGCGGTCGACCTGTACGGCTTCGCCACTTACCAGGACCGTACCGGCGAATCCCAGGCGACGTTTCGACGCCCCATCGACGCGAACAACCTGGTGGCCGTGTACCCCAACGGCTTCCTGCCGCTGCTTGACGTGCGTTCGCGGGATGCGTCGCTCACCGGCGGGGTCAAGATCCGTGATGACAGCCTCGGCAGCTTTGACCTCAGCGCCAATTACGGCCGCAATCGCATCGACTACCACCTCAGTGATTCGCTGAACGCCAGCCTTGGGCCTGCCAGCCCGACGAGTTTCAACGCCGGTGCGCTGATCAACGAGCAAACCAACCTCGGGTTGGACCATGTGAAGGAATTCAAGGTGGGCTGGGGCGCGGGCCCGCTGGTGTTTTCCAGCGGCCTGGCGTGGCGCAACGAAGCCTATGAAGTCGTCGCCGGCGACCTTGCTTCCTGGGTCCACGGCACGGCCCTGCCCGCCCGTGCCGGCGGCGCCCAGGGTTTTCCCGGCACCCAGGACAGCGACGAAGGCCGTTATGCGCGCCATGTGTTCGGCGGCTACCTGGGCCTGGAGCAACAGGTCACCGACAAACTGCAACTGGGGCTGGCCGGGCGCAGCGAGCATTACGATGACTTTGGCACCACCACCACTGGCAAGTTTTCCGTGCGCTACGACCTCACGCCACAGTGGGGCCTGCGCTCGACGGTGAGCAGCGGTTACCGTGCGCCGACGCTGGGCCAGATCGGCACCTCGGCCACCCAGACCGAATTCAAGGCCGGCGACCCCACGGCTTATCAGGTCGGCACCGTCAGCGTGAACACCCCGGTGGCACGGGCATTGGGCGCCAGTGACCTGAAGCCGGAAAAATCCACCAGCCTGTCCCTCGGCGTGGTGTGGCAACCGCTGGAGCGCGCCAGTGTCAGCGTCGACGCCTATCACATCCGCATCCAGGACCGCATCGCCCTGTCGGAAACCCTCAGCGGCACCCAGGTCAGCCAGATCCTCACCAGCCAGGGCTATGGCAACTACTCCGGCGTGAGTTTTTTCACCAATGCACTGGACACCAAGACCAGCGGCGTCGATGTGGCCGCTCATTACCGCCTGGACCTGGCCGACGCCAGCCAACTGACCCTCAACGGCGCGTTCAACTACAGCAAAACCCAGGTCACCGACATCAAGGACAACCCCGGCCCCTTGGCCGGCACCGGCATCACCCTGATCAATCGCGAAGCCCTCAGCTACGTAGAAAGCGCCTCGCCCAATACCAAGCTGATCCTTGGCGCCGACTGGCGTAAAGGCGCATGGCAGGCGAGTTTCAACACGATCCGCTACGGCACCTACACCCTCGATTCCAACCTCGGCGAAGCCCGCGACCAGACCTTTTCCGCGCAGTGGGTGAGCAACGCCAGCGTGTCCTACGACATCAGCCAGGCCCTCACGCTGACCCTGGGCGGCAACAATATTTTCGACAGTTACCCGGACAAGATCGACGTGGCCAACCGCTTTGTCGGTGGGCGCGTGGCCTACCAGAGCATCTCCCCGGCCGTGCCGAAGGCGCCTTCTACTACGTGAAAGCCGACTACCGCTTCTGACCCCAACAAGGAGTTTCCATGAGCTTTGATCCTGTGCGTTTTACCCAAGCCTTCGAGCATGACTTTGCGTTGGCCAAGCAGCTGCTGATCAAGCATCAGGTGCTGTCGGCCAATGAGGCGGGGAATATCAGCCTGCGCCTGCCCGGCGAGGAGCGGCTGGTGATTGCCTCGTTGAGCGGGGCCGACAGCGGTGTGGCGGCGATTGTGGATTTCGATTTGCAGCGCAGCCAGGGCAGCCTTACCGACAACCTCAAGGAGGTGGCGGCGCTGCATGTGGCGATCTACCGCGAGCGGCCGCAGGTGAATGCGGTGATTCATACGCACTCGCCGTATCTGACGGCGTTTGCGATTGCGGGGGCGGCCGTTGCGGGCGCATGCCACCCAGTTGCTGGGGATTCTGGATGAGGATCAGGAGGTGCCGCTGACGGCGTGGGGGCCGCGGTATGCGCCGGAGCCGGTGGTGGCGGCGTTGCGGGAGCATCCGCGGGCTCCTGCGGCGTTGTTGGCTAATCATGGGCCGTTTGCCTGGTCGGAGCGCGATGTGCTCGCGGCTACTCGGTTGTTGGTGAACCTTGAGGAGGCGGCTTATCTGACGTTTCTGGCGCAGCAGCTGGGTAGCCCGCAGCCGTTTCCCAGCGGGGCGGCGCAGCGGTCGCGGTTGGGGTGGAGTGCGACATGAGTGATTTGTTCACTGACACACGGTGGTTCAAATGTGGGAGTGAGCTTGCTTCCTATAGCGGTCCATCCGTGTACATATCCATTGCTGGGGTAACGGCGGCTTAT
>NZ_JADDUM010000297.1 GCF_015163715.1 Pseudomonas cyclaminis | reverse complement strand
CAGATCAAAAGAGCGCTGACTTCGTCAGCGAAAGGATGTAAGAGCCAGAGCAAAAGCAGATCTACAGCAGATCTACAGCAGGCTGAGATCTATCTGATATATGAGATCAAAAATGTGGGAGGGGCGGTGCGACGATTCGACTTGCTCCCTCCCGCAGTGATTTGTGTTGTTTGAAGAATTGTCGTTTAACCGTTGTATCCGTAGAGAAGTCATCACCCCCGTATGCGTATCGATCCTCGCCCGTTGCCAGCCGTCCTGCCATTCCTCGGCGATCTGCCGCCGCTGTTGACCCGTCTCTACGCCGCGCGTGGAGTGCAATCGGAGGCCGAGCTGGATAAAGGCCTGGCGCGGTTGATTCCCTATCAGCAGCTCAAGGGTATCGACGCGGCGGTTGATCTGCTGGTGACGGCCCTGGAGCAGCGCCAGCGCATCCTGATCGTTGGCGACTTCGACGCCGATGGCGCCACTGCCAGCACCGTGGGCACCTTGGGCCTGCGTTTGCTTGGTGCGGCCCATGTCGATTACCTGGTGCCCAACCGCTTCGAATACGGCTACGGCCTGACCCCGGAAATCGTCGCCGTGGCCTTGCAGCGCGAGCCGCAGTTGCTGATTACCGTGGACAACGGCATCTCCAGCGTCGAAGGTGTGGCGGCGGCGAAGGCGGCGGGGTTGCAGGTGTTGGTCACTGACCACCACTTGCCCGGTGACGAGTTGCCGGCGGCAGACGCCATCGTCAACCCTAACCAGCCGGGCTGTGAATTCCCGAGCAAGGCGTTGGCCGGTGTGGGCGTGATTTTCTATGTGCTGATGGCCCTGCGCGCACGCCTGCGCGATATGGGCTGGTACGCAAATAAACCACAACCGAATATCGGCGACCTGCTTGATCTGGTCGCCCTTGGCAGCGTCGCCGACGTGGTGCCGCTGGACGCCAACAACCGCATTCTGGTGCATCAGGGCCTGGAGCGTATCCGCGCCGGGCGCGCACGGCCGGGGATCAAGGCGATCCTCGAAGTGGCCAAGCGTGATGCGGCGCGCATTACCTCCACCGACCTGGGCTTCATTCTCGGGCCACGGCTCAACGCTGCCGGACGCCTGGACGACATGAGCCTGGGCATCGAATGCCTGCTCACCACGGATTTCGCGGCGGCGCGGGAAATGGCGGCGCAACTGGACGGCATGAACCAGGACCGTAAATCCATCGAGCAAGGCATGCAGCGCGAGGCCCTGGCCCAGCTTAAGGA
Organism: Pseudomonas cyclaminis; assembly: GCF_015163715.1. GTDB lineage: Bacteria > Pseudomonadota > Gammaproteobacteria > Pseudomonadales > Pseudomonadaceae > Aquipseudomonas > Aquipseudomonas cyclaminis. Next base: position 5,026 of record NZ_JADDUM010000297.1, on the reverse strand, counting down.
CTTGCCCGTGGAGTCGATGCCCTATGGCCTGTGCCTGTTCGACCCGGAATGGCACCAAGGCGTGATCGGCATTCTGGCGTCGCGCATGAAAGAGCGCTATTTCCGCCCGACCATCGCCTTCGCCGACGCCGGCGATGGCCTGCTCAAGGGCTCTGGGCGCTCTGTGCCGGGTTTTCACATCCGTGATGCCCTGGCGGTGGTCGCCAGCCAGCATCCCACCCTGATCGCCAAATACGGCGGCCACGCAATGGCGGCGGGTCTGACGTTGCCCGAGGCGAATTTCCCACTGTTTGCCGAAGCCTTTGATGCCGAAGTACGTCGGCAATTGCGTGAAGAAGACCTCACCGGTCGCTTGCTGTCCGACGGCACCCTGGCGGTCGAGGAGTTCCACCTGGAACTGGCCCGCGCCCTGCGGCATGCCGGGCCGTGGGGGCAACACTTTCCCGAGCCGTTGTTTCACGGTGTGTTCCAGTTGGTAGAACAGCGGGTGGTGGGTGAGCGGCACCTGAAGGTGGTGCTCAAGAGCGAATGTGGCTCAGTGAAGCTCGATGGCATTGCCTTTGGGGTGGACCGTGAGGTCTGGCCGAACCCGACCGTGCGCTGGGTGGAACTGGCCTACAAGCTGGACGTGAACGAGTTTCGTGGGAATGAAACCGTGCAATTGATGATCGCGCATATCGAACCGCGCTGAATCTCACTGACACCACAAACAACTGTGGGAGGGGGCTTGCCCCCGATAGCGGTGTTTCAGTCAGCTTACCTCTAGCTGACCCACCGTCATCGGGGGCAAGCCCCCTCCCACATTTGGTTTTGCATAGGCCTGGAATTACTCGGCCTTGGCCTGGTGCTTGACGATGATATCCACCAACCGCTGGGCCAGCGCCGGGTAGTTCTCATCGAAGTGATGCCCACCGGGCAGCTTCAGCGCCTCACCTACGGCGGTCTTGTCGGTGCAGCCACTCTCGTCGACTTCTTCGGCGCCATAGATGCACACCACTTTCTCCGGCGGCAGCTTGGCCATTTCCGGGCCGGTCGCGGCTTCTTTGCCGGCGTTGCCCAGCCAGCCTTCCACTTCGATCTCAAAGCTGCCGGTGCGGGCGAAGGCCAGGAGGATGATCGCGTCGACGCGCTGCTGCTCGTTTTCCGGCATGCGGTTGTAGATCGCCGGCAGCACGTCGGCGCCGAACGAATAACCGGTCAGCACGAAACGCTTGGTGCCCCACTTCTGCCGGTAGTGTTGCATCAGTTCGGTCAGGTCTTTGGCGCTTTGTTCCGGGGTCTTGTGCTGCCAGTAGTAGCGCAGCGTGTCGATGCCGACCACCGGGTAGCCGATCTTGGCCATTTCGCCCGCGACGTCACGGTCCAGATCGCGCCAGCCGCCGTCACCGGAGAGGAACAGGGTCACGGTGTCCTTGGCCTGTCCCGCCGGGACTTCCACCACGGGAATCGCCAGCCCGCCGTTATCCGAACCCACCAGTGCTTGCGCAATTCGTTGTTCAGCACTTGCGGGTAGTGAATGTCGTAGTCGCTGATGCTGGTGGTGGCGCGCGGTGTGTCGCGTACGAAGCTGGCGCTTTCGTCGTCAGGGTTATCGTTCCACGCTACCAGCCAGTTGCCGTGTGCGGCTGTTTTCGGCAGCGGGTCTTTGCAGCCCTCCTGCACCAGAGCGAAGCCGACGGAGATGGCATTGGCCTTGTCGTCGTTCTGGGTGGCCAGCCAGCGCCAGGCCAGTGCCGCGCCAGGGCCGATGCCGCTGACCAGGGTCGCCGGGCCTTTGAGCTGGCCCAGGGCGCTTTGCAGCGCTTGTTCCTGCAGCTTGCAGTCATCCTTTGGCAGGATCACTTGGACGATCTGCGCCTTGCCACCCTGGCTGAGGGTGATCAACTGGCTGTCGGTCAGGGTTTCGTCGGCCATCACCGCCACGGCTACGCGGGCTTTCGGTGTGCCGGCCGGGGTCACGCGGGTCATCACCGAACCGTCGGCCTGGGGCAGCTGCTCCAGGGTCGGCTGCGGGGCAGGGCGTTTCAAGTACCAGAAGGCGCCACCCAGGACCAGGGCCAGCAGCATTACAAAGGCCAATACATACCGCCAGGAGCGTCGAATCATCAGCGTTTCACCAATCCAGTCAAGCCGCCCGCGATCAGGGCGGCGGTATCGGCCAGTGCCACCAGCGGATCAAGTCCTGCGGGCACGGCCATGTAACGGGGTTCCCAGTCGGGCTGGAACTTGTCTTTGAAGCGGCGCAAACCTTGGAAGTTATACAGTTGCTCACCGCGCCGGAACACCATCGAACCCAGGCGCTGGGTCAGTGGCGCGCCGCGTCGCGGTTGCAGCCCCGACAACGGCACCATGCCGAGGCTGAAACGGGCGTAGCCGTGACTCTTATAGTGCTGAATCAGGCCGACCATCATGAATTCCATGGTCAACTTGGGCGCTTCCGGGTGGGCGCGCATCAGGTCGAGGCTGGCCAGGTCGTGATTGTAAGTCTCAAGCAGGTTGGCGAAGGCTACCGGGCGTCCTTCGAAGCGAATGATCGCAATGCGAAAGTGCTTGAGGTAGTCATCACTGAAGCGTCCCAGGGAAAAGCCCTTTTCGCGCACATTCTTACCCGTCAGCCAGGCGTCCGAGATGACTTTTAATTCATCCATCGGCGCCGTACCCGGTTCATGGATCTCCAGGGACAGGCCGTCCCGGGTGCCACGGTTCCAGGTGTAGCGCAGATCCTTCATCTCCTTGCCCTTGGCTTCCAGGTCAAAGCGTTTCAGGTCGACGCGGGCTTCTTCGCCCAGCTTGATCGCGGTCAGGCCGATGTCCATGTAGTACGGCAGGTTTTCCGCCCGCACCTGATAGAACACCGGGCGCGCGTGGTGGATGTCACACAGGTCGCGGAACTGCCAGATCATCTCCGCCCGTGGCTGGGTCGGCCCGATCGGGTCGTACAAGGCCACCAGGCTGCGGCCGCGACGGGCATACATCAGGAAGGCTTCGTCGTTGGGGTGAAACAGCAGCGCCTTGTCACCGGTCAGCGCCAGGCCGCCGTCGGGCTGGGACGAGGCCATCAGGATCTTGGAAGCGCGCTCCAGTTCATCCGGGGTCGGCAGGTGGATCACCGGGCGTGCGGTGCGCAGCAGCCAGGTCAGCGACACGATGACCAGCAGCACGGCGGCCCCAAGCAACGAGCGCAGGCCGCGTGGGGCGTTGGCGTCGAGGGTGAACTGCCACCACAGTTGATGGCTGTACGGCACATCTTGATAGGCAAACAGCAGCAGCCAGATCGAGGCACCCAGTACACAGACGCTGGACACCAGGTACAGCGGCGAAAACGGCAGTTCGGTCAGGCGGCTGGCGCGGTAGAACGAGCGGCGGAAGATCGCCAGCAGCACTGCGGTCAAGGTCATCAGGCTGGCTTCTTCCCAGTCGAAACCCTTGAGCAGCGAAAGCAGGGCGCCCACCAGCAGCAGCACCATGGTCAGCATCCAGGCCGCCGACAGACGTCGACGCAGGCCTTGGGCCAACAACAGACACAGCACGCCGATCAGGCTGGCACCAAAGTGCGAGGCATCAATCAGGCGGTGGGGAATCAGGAAGCCGATGTTTTCCAGGCGTGAGTCGATCTCCGGCGTGGCGCCGGAAAACAGCAAGACCACGCCGGACAAAAAAACCAGTACGGCCAACACCGGTGCCGCCAGGCCTGAGGCAACGCGCAGGCTCTGCTGGGTCTGGAACAGCCGCTGCGCTTCGTTGATCAGCAGGAATACGCACGCGATCAGCAGCGGCAACACCACGTAGATCATGCGATACAGCAGCAGGGCGGCGGCCAGTGGCGCTGCGCCAAGCTTGTCTGCAAACGCGGCGAGCAGGATCGCTTCGAACACCCCGACACCGCCCGGCACATGGCTGAGTACCCCGGCGGCGAGCGCCAGCAGGTACACCAGCAGGAACGGGCCGAAGGGCGGCGCTTCCGGCAGTAGCAGATAAAGGACGGTGGCGGCGGCGGCGACATCCAGCGCAGTGATCACCAACTGCAGGAACGTCAGGCGCCGGCCGGGCAGGCGCAGGGTGCGACGGCCGACCTTGACCAGCAGGTTGTCGGGGTAAGGTTGCTCCGGCAAGCGGCGGCGGTAGATGCCGATGCACAGCGCGGCCGACAACAGCAGCACGGCGCCGGCAATCGCGCCGAGCAGACCCTGCGACAGATGCAAGTAGGTCGACGCCGCCGGCAGGTTGCTCAGCGTCGCAAGTGCAGCCAGTGGCGGCAGGGCACAACCCAGGGCCAGGCTGGCGAACACGGTCATATGGGCGACTTCCGAAGCCCCGATGCCATGGCGTGCATATAAACGGTAACGCACCGAACCGCCGGAGAGCATCGACAAGCCAATCGCATTGCCAATGGCAAAGGCGGTGAAGCCGCCATGGGCCAGGGTCTTGGCGGGCAACTTCACCCCGGCGTAGCGCGCCCCGGAAAACTCATAACCCAGCAGAATAATGAATCCTGCAACGGCAGCGGCAAAGGCTCCCAGCAGGGCGGGTTTGGGCACTTCCAGGATCGAGTCGTGGAGGGCGTAGAGATCCAGTTCCAGCAGCAGGTGGCGGCAGGCGATCAAGGCGATGCCGAACAGCAACAGAGTGACCGCCAGCCCGATGGGTTGCCGATACTTGCTTATCAGATCCAGCCAACGCAAACGGGTGGGTGTGATCGGATGTTCTGCTGTGACGGTGTCTTGTGGTTCAGACGAGTTGGCGCGCATCAATCACCTCGTGGATTGTGCGCGACAGGATGGGGGTATCCAGCCAAGTTACCAATCCCTATGGACAAAATAATTACAAATATTAACGCGGATCACCGGGTGCGGCGACAGCGGCCATTGGTCGTAGAGGAGTAAGCATAGCGTGTGATGAGATGGACTCTACAAACCGTGTACGGTTTCATGAAAGATGCCATGTCATTGTTTCAGAAGAACTTTTCATCAGATACAAAAGCACTCTTCGTAAGTAGCCTTTTTTGATGTTTGGTTGCGGGTAGCCG